>NZ_BAAASZ010000025.1:0-28254 GCF_039533145.1 Streptomyces macrosporus | reverse complement strand
CCGCGCAGCCTCGCTGGGCCAGGAGGGTGCGGATCTCCCCGACGGCTCGGGTGATGGTGGAGCGGTCGACCCCGAACAGCAGCCCCAGCACCGAGTGCGGCAGGTCGTGCCGCAGATGGATGAGCGTGGCCACCAGTCGGTCGACGAAGACGAGCCGGTGCCGGGCACCGGCTCCTGCGGCCCGCTTCCTCACGCCGCCGCGCGCTGCGTGGCGGCGGCCTTCGACTCCGGCCTGCCACGGCTGAGCCAACTCCTCGATCAAGCGGCTCAGGTGACGTCGGGAGATCCCAGTGAACAGCCGATGCGCGAGGACCGCTCGATTGACCATGATCGCCACAAGCGGATCATGTCATCCACCAGCGAGGACGCTTCATCCGCTATCACGCACCAACTCGTTAGCGTGGAGCGGGGCGCGGCACCGCGCTCCACGGGTGTTCAGGATTCAGGGCTGGGAGGTGGCGACCTTGACACCGAACCCGATCAGGACGACACCTGTGATGCCGTCCATGGTGCGTCGTACGGCAGGCTTCTCGAAGAAGGCGCGAGCCTTGGCCAGCACCAGCACGTAGCTGCCAAGCCAGACGAGTGTGAGGGCCGCGTGGATGAGGACCAGCAGGGTCATCCCAAGATGCGGCGACAGGCCGGACGGGGCGAGCGTGGGCAGCAGACCCGTGTAGAAGACGGCGATCTTCGGGTTGAGGACGTTGCTGACCAGTCCCGTGCGCCACGGAGTGCCGGATGGGGCCAGAGTGCTTGCCGCGGGGGCCACCGAACGGCTGCGTCGGCTCTGCAGCAGGGCCTGGACACCGAGGAAGCCGAGGTAGACGGCGCCGACGAGCTTGATGATCGTGTAGGCCGTGGCGGACGCCGCCAGGACGGCGGCCAGGCCGACCACGGTGAGCATGCCCCAGATGAGCAGTCCCGCCGTGATGCCGCCGACCGTGCGCAGACCGTCCCGCCAGCCGGACGCGATGGCTCGCTTCGTCACCACCGCCATGTCCGGGCCGGGAACCATGGTCAGGACGGCGAGCACCCCGGTGACGGCAAGGAGCTGAACGAACATGGACTCAGTCTCGCACCCGGGATCGCCTTGCCCTTTCGAGGGGGCAGCCCCCGGATCGATCAAGCTTCGGTGGCACGACAGGACCTGTGCCCGGTCCCCGATGGCAATGGTCAAGCTTCGTTGGGGCAAAACAGCAGGCCAGGAGCCGGTAGAGGCTTCCCCCCGTGCGGGGGGCTGTGGCACAACCGCGTGAGGCGCGTCGCAGCGGCTGGACTCCCCCGGCGCTCCGGCCTGCGCACTTACGAGTTGGTGCGTGATGGCGGCTGAGGCGTCGTGCCAGGCGGGTGGCATGATCCGGGTGTGGCGATCACGGTCAATCGGGCGGTCTCGACACATCGGCTGTTCACGGGGATCTCGCGGCGCCATCTCGCCGGCATGGTCGAGGAGTCGGCCGTGCCGTGGCAGGCCGGCCTCGAGGGTCGCCGCCACGCTGCGCGAGGCGGGGTCGGGAAGCGGGCCGCAGGAGCCGGCGCCCGCCACCAGCCGGTGTGCATCGACCGGCCGGCGGCCACGCTGATCCATCTGCGGCACGACCTGCCGCACGCGGTGCCGGGACTGCTGTTCGGGTCGACCGCTCCACCGTCACCCGCGCGATCGGAGAGGTGCGTACGCTCCCGGCCGAGCGGGGATGCGCGGTCCCCGACCGTCCTGGCCTGCGCCTGCGGACACTGACGGATGTGTTCGCCCACGCCCGGGCAGAAGGCATCGAGCCGCGCCTGGACGCCACCGAGATCCAGGTCCGCAGGGCACTGGCCAACCGCGGCGGACGGCGCGCGTTCGTCTCCGGCAAGAAGAAACAGAACACGACGAAGGCCACCGTCATCGCCGACCACCGTGGCCGCGCATTGTGGACCGGTGCCCTGCGACCTGGACGCATGCATGACGCCACGGCCGTCCGCAACGCGGGCATCGCCGTCTGCTTCCGGCGCTTCCCCGATGTCGAGGTCCTCTTGGACGACGGCTATCCGGGCCTGAGTCGCGACCATCCCGGCCAGGCCGTCACCCCGCCGAGAAAGCCGCGGCCCGGAGCACCGCCCGCACGAGTCGAACCGTGGGAACGCGACCGCCACGGGCACTCGTCGGACCGCATCACGGTCGAACACGCCCTCGCCGACCACAAACGCCGTCAGCGGCCGGCCCGCTTCACCCACCGCCGCGACCGCCTACCCGAGACCTACCGCGCCATCGCCGGCCTCGTCTCCGACCGCACCGCGCAAGCCTGAACAAGGTCCTCGAGCAGGCCGGCACGCCTCGGCCGCCATCACGCACCAACTCGTTAGGATTGCGAGGGTGACGGCAAGAACCAGTGACATCGAGAAGGCGGCCGGTGTGCTGCGCACCGGCGGGCTGGTGGCCTTCCCGACCGAAACCGTCTACGGTCTGGGCGCCAACGCCGAGGATCCCGCCGCTGTCTCGCGCATCTTCCAGGTCAAGGGGCGCCCGCCCTCCCACCCGCTGATCGTCCACATCGGCGGCGCGGAGCACTTGGACGACTGGGTCGAGGACGTGCCGGCAACGGCGCGTCTGTTGGCCGAACGCTTCTGGCCGGGGCCACTCACGCTGGTCCTGCGGCGCGGTCCCCGCGTGCCCCTCGAAGCGACCGGTGGCCTTCAGACGGTGGCCGTGCGCGTGCCCGACCACCCTGTCGCACTCGGGCTGCTGGCGACCTTCGGCGGCGGTGTCACGGCCCCGTCCGCCAACCGCTTCGGCCAGGTCAGCCCCACGACAGCGAACCACGTCCGTGCGGAGCTCGGTGATGCCGTCGACTTCGTGCTGGACGGCGGCCCCTGCCAGGTCGGCGTCGAGTCGACCATCGTCGACACCACGGGCGAGATCCCGAGCATCCTGCGGCCCGGCGGAGTAACGCGCGAGGCCCTCGAAGCGGTACTGGGGTGCCCGCTCGCGGTCCACTCGACGAGCCGCATCCGGGTGCCGGGCCAGCATCCGTCACACTACGCACCGCGTGCCCGGGTCGTCCTCGTCGAACCCGAGAAGGTCGTCGCCGAGGCAGAGTTCGCGCAGGAGCTGGGGCACCGGGTGGGCGTCTTTCTTCCCCCCTCCCTCACCGGCACACCGGTGAAGGCGCACGCCGTGGTCACGGTCCCCGGTTCGATGGCCGCCTACGCGCACGGGCTGTACGGGTTCCTGCGCGAACTCGACCGGCAAGGGTGCGACCTCATCATCGCCTCCTTGCCGGTGGAGGAAGGGCTGGGACTGGCGATCGCCAACCGGCTCCGCCGCGCCGCAGGGCCCCGGTCCACCGCGTGACCAGCGCCGACGCCGTGCCCTCACCGCTCCCGGAGCCGAGAGCCGGGCGGATTCGTGACGGATTCGGCTGAGCACCCGCCGATCCGGCAGACCAGGAACAACTCGTGCTGCCGGTTCTCGGTGACGACCGTTCTCCATCCCCGGCACACCTCGCAGCCCGTCCCCCGCGCCAGGTCGGCGCGGGGGACGGTGCCGGGCGCGCAGTCGGCTCCGTGAGCCCTCGAAGGGCGCCCTTCCGTGGATGTTCACGCGGGGAACCCGATGGGTCCTCGTCCACCTACGCGGCACATCACGTTGAGCAGCCACGGCCGGGGAGGTCAGGACGCGGTGGGTACCGCCGCATCGAGGCCGCGGGATGCGACGAGCTGTGCACTGCCGTCGGCCAGGCGGTAGCACAGGCCCACCACAGCGGCCCGGCCGGCGGCGACCTTCTCGGCGAGGACCCGGGAGCGGTCCAGCAGCAGGTCGACGGTGTGCCTTACGTGCTCGGCGAGGATCTCCTCGGGCTCAACCTGTCCGGCGGCCCGCGCTGCCAGCACGCTGGGGGTCACCCGCTCGACGACGTCCCGAACGTATCCGGCCGGTGTCATGCCGTCGTCCAGGGCGGCGCACGCTGCGCCGACCGCGCCACACGAGTCGTGACCGAGGACCACGACCAGCGGGCAGCCCAGGACGCCCACCCCGTACTCGATGCTGCCGAGCACTTCCGCACCCACGACGTGGCCTGCGGTGCGCACCACGAACAAGTCGCCCAAGCCGCGGTCGAAGATGATCTCGGCGGCCAGCCGGGAGTCGGAGCAGCCGAACAGCACGGCGAAAGGCTGCTGGGACGGTGCGATCTCGGCGCGGCGGGCGGCGTCCTGGTTCGGGTGCTCGGGGATGCCGGCGACGAAGCGCTGGTTACCGGCCAGCAGCAACTCGAAGGCGTCGCGGGGCGTCGGGGTCTGAACCTTGGTCATGGCCGCAGTCTAGGACCCGGGACCAGCCGTCGCACCGCCCGATCCCGCCGGAGCTCGCCTGATCGGGCCACGCTGGCGGCTTGGGCGGCACCCCCGGGCACCGGGCGAGGGCGGCATCGATACGGAACCTCAGCGCGCGGGCCTGCCACGCCGTGCGCAAGCCGCTGTGCGCACCCTGGTCGGCCGTGGCCGAGAGCCGGCCGGTCGGGCAGTGGCCGACCAACTGCCGCCGCCCCGGTGGATCGGGCAAAGACCCTAACTGGCTGTTCTCTATCCGTTCGTGGAGTCGATCAGGTTCGGACGAGGTCCTGGTTCGGGTGAGTCGGCCGGTGCGGGCGCATGGAAGAAGGGCCTCTTGGTAGCTCGCGGTTGTCGAATCCAGCGAGAGACAAGAGGCCCTGTTGTCGAAGTGGCGCGTGGTCATCGTCGCCGAGTCCAGTCCGTCCACTCCTGGGTGTGACTGCCTCGCCCATCGGTTCGGAAACGCGGCCGACCGGCCGGAGCGCCGACCCCGGTACGTCTCGGAGATGAGCGATGCGGAGTGGGCCCTGGTGCGGGATCTGCTGCCGGTTCCCGGATGGCTGGCGGGCCGGGGCGGGCGGCCGGAGGGTTACTGCCACCGGCAGATGATCGACGCGGTGCGCTACCTCGTCGACAACGGCATCAAGTGGCGAGCCATGCCCTGCGACTTCCTGCCCTGGCCACGGGTGTATGCCTTCTTCGTCCGCCGGCGGGACCTCGGTCTGGTGGCCGAGTTGCACGACCGGCTGCGCGAGGCCGTCCGCCGCTCGCAGGGCCGCACGGAGGAGCCGACCGCAGGCGTGGTGGACTCGCAGTCGGTGAAGGCGGACGCCACCGTCACCCATGTCTCGCGGGGTTTCGACGCCGGCAAGAGGATCAACGGACGCAAGCGGCACTTGCTCACCGGCACCCTCGGCCTCCTGCTGGCCGTGCAGGTCACACCGGCGTCCACGACCGACCGAGATGCCGCCCGAGTCCTGCTGCCCACAGCGAAGCAGCACTTCCGGCGGCTGGCGCGCCTCTGGGCCGACGGCGGCTACACCGGTCACCTCACCGACTGGACCGACCAGCACCTCGGACTGATCCTCGACATCGTCCGCCGCAGCGACGACGTCCGGGGTTTTCAGGTCCTGCCCCGCCGCTGGGTCGTGGAAAGGTCCTTCGCCTGGCTCCTGCGCAGCCGGCGCCTGGTGCGTGACTACGAGCGCCGCACCGACACCGGCGAGACCGTCGTCCTGTGGTCGATGACCATGCTCATGAGCCGCCGCCTGGCCGCCCAGCAGTGTCCAGCTCCGGCGCGGGCAGCGTGAAGCGGCCGGGCTTGTCCTCCACCGGCCGGTCCCGCTCCACCAGCCGCTTCAGCCGGGCCCGCGCCCCTTCGACCCGGGAAGCCACCGCGCTGTCCCAGCCCAGCACCACCGCCGCCCGCCGGGCACCGAGCCCATCGGATCCCGCCTCCGCAGCGGCCATCAACGCCTGGTAGTCCACCGACAGCACCTCGACGCCGGCCGCGTCCTGGCGGTGCGGCACCGCCCGGCGCGGCCCCACCGGCTTCCTCGGCGGCACCCCGTCGGCCACCACGGCGGGCGCATCGGCCTCGGCCGGCGCCTCCGGATACTGCTCCAGACCGATCACCCGTCGCCGGAGCACCTCTTCCGCCTCTGCCAGAGCCGCCCGCACCCGCTCCAGCTCGGCCTCGAGTTCCTCCACCCGCACCGCCGCGGCCTTCCGCCGCGTTTCCAGAACCGCCCGCATCGACGGCACCCGCCACCCCCACGACATCTCGGCCAGTAACGGACCAAGACTCCCGTGACAACTGTGATCTCATGCCTGACCAGCAGAAACCACACACGAGGTTCGGAAAGAGAACGACCTCTGAGATCCGCGTCCCGCGCCGGCGTGGCCGCCGCGCTCGCCGTCGTCACGACCACCGTGCTCGCCGCCGCCCCGCCCGCGCACGCCCAGGCCTCGGCCGGGGAGTTCACCCTGCCGCTGCGGTCGGCGGTGGCCGCGCTGCCGGTCGCCCCCGAGGACCGCACCGGATACACCCGGGAGGCCTTCCGCCACTGGATCGACGCCGACCGCGACGGCTGCACCACCCCGGCGGAGGTCCTGCTGGCCGAGGCCGTCGACCCGCCGACCGTGACCGGCCGGTGCACCCTGACCGGTGGCCTGTGGCACTCCTGGTACGACGACCAACACGTGGTCGGCCCGCGCGGGCTGGACATCGACCACCTGGTGCCGCCGGCCGAGGCCTGGGACTCCGGCGCCTCGAACTGGTCCGATGAGCGGCGGGAAGCCTACGCCGACGACCTGGGCGACCCGCGGGCCCTGGTGGCGGTCACCGCCCGCGCCAACCGCCAGGAGGCCGACCAGGACATCGCCGAGTGGCTGCCGGCCCGGCGGTGGTCTACCACTACCTCGGCGACTGGACCGCGATCAAACTCCGCTGGAACCTGACCGTGGACCGGGCCGAACAGAACCGGCTGACCGACCTGGCCGCCGACTGCCCCAACGTGCCCGTCACGGTCACCTCCACCGACTGACCCGCAACGGTCGCGCTCCCACCCCGGCTCCCCGCCCGCGGTGCCCACCCCCTCGGCGCCGCGGACGCGCTTGCTTTCGCCGGTCCGGCCGGGCCGACAACCGGCCACGGCCGCGATAAAGGAGGGTCACCGGCCCGGTCTCGGCGGCACGGGCCGGCCGGGCGGGGCTCACAGTCGGCCCGGCCACCGGACCCGAGCACACCGGCTCGGTCATCACCGCAGCTCCCTTGGTCGGTTCTTCCGCGCGCCGGCCGGTGACCTCCGGCAGCCGGCCGTCCAGTGGTTACGGGCCTGTGGACGTGTGTGCCGTTGTTCGCGGCTTGCGGGGCCGGGGTCTTGGTCGGCCGAAGAGCATGGCCTTACGGGGCGGCCGGGAGCTCGGCCGCCCCGTCGCAGTACGGCAGGCACTTCACCGACTGAACCGCGTGGCGGGCCTGGTCTCGCAGCACGTTCCTGCCATGGTCCGACGTGGCCCAGGACCTGTTCGACCGGGTCGGCGCTCCGGTGGCGCTACGCCTGGAGCCCAAGGAGGCGTACGCCTGCTTCATTGACGGCTTCAGGCTCACCGACATCCTCACCGACTTGTCCGTCGACCTTGCCCAAGATGACCTTCTCCTGCCCCACGAGGTGCTTGACCAGCATCCCGGAGCCGCCGACGACCTGCTGCACCGGCGCTGGAGCCCTGCTGTGGCCGCAGTGATCGCGCATCTGACCAGCGTGGCCCATCAGTGGCTGACCCAGCCTGCCCTCACCCGCGGAATGCCCCGGCCCCGCCACGATCCGCCAGACGATGGCCGGTCTGCTGCACGTCCAGCTCAATGCCATCGCCGCCGCCGGGCCCAGTGTCCTGCACACACCGCCTCGGCCGGCACCCCTCGCCAGCGCCCGGGTCCTCGTCCCGGCTCGGGCTCGGGCGGCTCTGGCGTGGAGTCTGTCTCCATTGACCGTGCCGCCCCCACACGGCGCCGAACGCACCAGCGTGCCGACCCCCCGCCAGAGCGCGCCGCGCGTGAGCTTCGAGACGCCGCCCCCGCACCCCAGCGGCGAGCGGCCCCCACAGATCCCGTCCGAACGGATGCCCACACACCTCGCCGTGATCATGGACGGCAACGGCCGCTGGGCCGCCCAGCGCGGCCTGCCCCGCCACGAAGGCCACCGGGTCGGCATCAACGACGCCATGCGGGACGTCGTCTTCGGCGCCGCAGAGATCGGGCTGTCGCACCTGAGCCTGTTCCTGTTCTCCACCGAGAATTGGAAACGCGGCTACCAGGAGGTCACCTACCTCTTCGACACTCTGCGCGACCAGCTACGCAGCTTGGTCGTCACCTACGCCGTACTGGGAGTCCGACTACGCCGGGCCGGCCGCACCGATGGCCTGCTCGAAGAGCTGATCGAGGAGCTGTTGCACGCGGAATCGAGCACCCGGCACAACCCGGGCCTCACCCTGACCTTCTGCTTCAACTACGGCGGCCGCGCCGAACTCACCCAAGCCGCCGTCCGGCTGATGCGCGCAGGCAAAGCCGGCGCCCTCCACCC
Source organism: Streptomyces macrosporus (assembly GCF_039533145.1). Lineage (NCBI taxonomy): Bacteria > Bacillati > Actinomycetota > Actinomycetes > Kitasatosporales > Streptomycetaceae > Streptomyces > Streptomyces macrosporus. The sequence continues at coordinate 19,861 of NZ_BAAASZ010000025.1, read as the reverse complement.
CGATCACGTGGGCGAGAGCGACCTCGCCGACCACCTGCTCCTGCCCGACCCTCCCGACGTCGACCTGCTCTGGCGTACCGGCGGCGAGCGCCGCATCTCCAACTTCCTCCTGTGGCAATCGACCCACGCCGAGCTCCACTTCACCGATGCCTACCGGCCCGACATCGACCGCCGCGACCTGTGGCAAGCCATCAACGAATACAGCCACCGTCAGCGACGTCACGGCGCCGCACCCGTGTCTCCACCCGTGTCCCCCGGCGAGACGAGTCATTGAGCGACTCTGTCGGGCATCGTGGAGCTCCGCGGACAAGGGTGCCGGCGGTTCGGGATGCTTCGGCTGATCCTGTACAGCCCTGTCTTCCCGAGGCGGTCGGTGTCCGTTCGTCCCCGGTCCGGTGCGGTGGTGCCCGAGCCCGCCGCCCGGACGGCACGGACCGGCCGTCCTCGTGGCACCACGGCCATGTGGGCGCGCGATCATCGAGACCGGCACCGACTCCTACCGCCTCGCCTCCGTGGAGGCGATCACGTCGCTCATCAGGTGTTCTTTCTTGATCGGGAGTTACCCCGAAGACCGTACGGTCCCTCCGCGCGTCGGCGGTCCGCTCCTCCCGGGTGTCGGCGAACCCGTCCGTGGACGCGGGATGTTCGTGGCCGTAGCCCGGGCCGATCCGGGCGCCGGGGCGTCCGCGACTCCCCGGGAGCAGGAGAATCTCAGCGCCTTGCCGCTGTTGCGATTGACCAGGGCGTACCAGGTGTTGGTGTCCACCGTCGCCGCCTCGGCGGGTGCCGGATTCACTCCGGCGAGCAAGCCGATCACGAGGGTCGCCGCCATCACGGCGGCGACCCGTGACCATCAGCGACGACCTCGCGGAGGGCGGGGGAAGCCGCACCGTAGGCCGTCACCGATTCACCCTTTCGTCGGTGGCAGGCCTTGTCAGGCGCGGGTCCAGCGCTGGTTGCTGCCGTTCGAGCAGGAGTAGAGCTGGATCAGGGTGCCGTTGGCGGTGCCGGCCCCGACGGCGTCGAGGCAGAGGCCGGACTGGACGCCGACGATGGATCCGTCGGAGTTGAGGCGCCACTTCTGGTTGTCGCCACCCCAACAGCTGTAGATCTGGACCTTGGCACCGTTACCGGTGCCGGCGGCGTCCAGGCACTTGTCGCCGTAGACCCTGAGCTCGCCGGCATCGGTGTACGTCCACTGCTGGTTGGTGCCGTTGTGGCAGTCCCACAGCTGGAGCTGGGTGCCGTCGGTGGTGCTGGCGTTGGGCACGTCCAGGCAGCGGCCCGAGCCGACGCCCTTGATCGTGTTGCCGTCCCCGGGCGGCGGAGTGGTGGAGCCGCCGTTGAGGGCGTCGAGGACGGCGGTGTAGGCGGGCTTCTTGCTGCCGTTGTTGTAGAACAACAGCGGCGTGTGCTCCGAACGCCACGAGTCGCTGTCGCGCACGCCCCAGACGGTGACACCGAGGCAACGGGAGACGGCCAGGCAGTCGTTGACCACGGCGGCGTAGGTCGAGGGCGAGGCTCCCTGGATGTCGAGTTCGGTGATGGCCACGTCGACGCCGAGGGCGGCGAAGTTCTGCAGGGTGGTGCGGAAGTTGCTGTTGTAGGGGCTGCCACTGTTGAAGTGCGACTGGAAGCCGACACAGTCGATCGGCACGCCGCGCTGCTTGAAGTCCCGCACCATGCGGTACATGGCCTGGGTCTTGGCCCAGGTCCAGTTCTCGACGTTGTAGTCGTTGTAGCAGAGTTTGGCGGACGGGTCGGCGGCGCGCGCGGTGCGGAAGGCGACCTCGATCCAGTCGCTGCCGGTGCGCTCCAGGTTGGAGTCGCGCCTGGCTCCCGAACTTCCGTCGGCGAAGGCCTCGTTCACGACGTCCCACTGCGCGATCTTGCCCTTGTAGTGGCTCATCACGCCGTTGATGTGGTCGATCATCGCCTGGCGCAGTGCGCTGCCGCTGAGGCTCTGCATCCAGCCGGGCTGTTGGGAGTGCCAGGCCAGGGTGTGGCCGCGCACCTCCTTGCCGTTCTGCACCGCCCAGTTGTAGACGCGGTCGGCGGCGGTGAAGTTGAACTGGCCCCGCTGCGGCTGGGTGGCGTCGATCTTCATCTCGTTCTCGGCCGTCACCGAGTTGAACTCACGGGCCGCGATCGTCGCGTACGTCGAGTCGCTCAACCTGTTCGCGGCGATGGCGACGCCGAAGTAGCGGCCGCTTTGCGCCGCCGCGGCGCCGAGCGTGCTCTCGGCGGCCTGAGCGGACGGTGGCGCGACCAGTGCGGCGACCACACCGAGGACGCCGGCGACCAGCGCCGGCAGCAGAGCGCGGAGCTTCCGCCGGACAACGGATCTGGGAAGGGCATGAGAGCCCATGGCTGTGCCTCCAAGGTAGAAATAACGGAACCACCGGACACCGCGGTCATGGGAGCCGGGAGGATCTCGACCGGCACGGACGGCGCCCGGTCGGTCGCCGCGTGACGTACGCCGGGCGGCAGCGGTCTTTCGACACAGGCACGGGGGTACTCCATCGCTGCTCAGCCGGGGGCGTCACGCGGTGTCGCACACCTCTCCGCCTGCACGAGGCGTCAGGATGCGTCGGTGTGAGCCTCACCGGAACGAAAAACGGGGTGGCGCGGGTGTTTCGGTGTGCGGATCTGTCGTGCTGCTGTGCGCGGCTCTGCCGTACAGCACAGTCCGCACAGGACCACGGTGTTCGAAATATCGAACTATGGTCGACTGTCCAGACAAGATGTTGAGGAATTGACAGCGCCTCGTCAACCCTCGCGGCGCGAAAAATTTTCGCCCCACGTGCGAAACTTTCGAACCCTCGCGAGCCGGGCGGATCCCTGGACCGGCGAGCCGCGTCGTGAACTTGCGGGGAGGCGGTCGGCGTGACGGCTTGTCGTGTCCGAGGGGAAGGAAGTGTTTACGGACACCTCGGCGACAGGCCTTGACCGGAAGGCCCCGCCTTCCTAGCTTGTGGCGTCACAGAACCGGGACACCTTCGAAACTTTCGGACCTGCCCTTGCCCCCGGCACGGCCGTTCCACGGTTCGTCGGCGTCACCTCGCCCCCGCCCCCCAAGGAGGCCCTCCGATGTGGCTTCGCCACCCGTCTCCAGTCCACCCAAGGCGCTTACTCGGCGTCCTTGTTTCCTTACTGTTGGCGGCCGCCTTCCTCGGTGCCCAGCCCGCCGAAGCCGCGACCGTGGACCCCAACGCCTCGTATGTGTTGGTCAACCGCAACAGTGGCAAAGCCCTGGACGTCTACAACATGGCGACCGACGACGGCGCCCGCATCACCCAATGGACCAGGAACAACCAGACTCAGCAGCAGTGGCAGTTCGTCGATTCCGGGGACGGCTACTACCGCATCAAGTCCCGCCACTCGGGCAAGGTACTGGACGTCTACAACTGGTCCACCGCGAACGGCGGCTCGATCGTCCAGTGGACCGACCTGAACGGCACCAACCAGCAGTGGCGGCTGGCCGACAGTTCGGACGGCTACGTGAGGCTCATCTCGCGCCACAGCAACAAGGCCCTCGAAGTGCAAGGTGCCTCCACCGCCGACAACGCGAACATCGTCCAGTACGACGACTGGGGCGGCGCCAACCAGCAGTGGCAGCTCGTCAAGGTCGGCACCGAAACCCCCGGCTCGTGTGATCTTCCGTCGACCTACCGCTGGACATCGACGGGCGCGCTGGCGCAGCCCAAGCAGGGGTGGGTCTCGCTCAAGGACTTCACCGTCGCCCCCTACAACGGCAGACAACTCGTCTACGCGACCACGCACGACACGGGGACGAGGTGGGGTTCGATGAACTTCGGCCTGTTCACCAATTGGTCGGAGATGGCCTCGGCCAGCCAGAACGCGATGTCCAATTCCACCGTCGCACCCACGCTCTTCTACTTCGCTCCGAAGAACGTCTGGGTGCTCGCCTACCAGTGGGGCAGGACCGCCTTCTCCTACCGGACGTCGAGCGACCCCACCAACCCGAATGGCTGGTCGTCCGAGCAGGTGCTCTTCTCCGGAAGCATCTCCGACTCCGGAACAGGGCCCATCGACCAGACGCTCATCGGTGACGGCACGAACATGTACCTGTTCTTCGCCGGCGACAACGGCAAGATCTACCGGGCCAGCATGCCGATCGGGAACTTCCCGGGCAGCTTTGGCTCGACCTCGACAGTGATCATGAGCGACACGACGAACAACCTGTTCGAAGCCCCGCAGGTCTACAAGTTGCGGGGCCAGAACCGCTACCTCATGATCGTCGAGGCGATCGGCTCGCAGGGCCGGTACTTCCGCTCCTTCACGGCCACCAGCCTGAACGGCTCCTGGACACCCCAGGCCGCGACCGAAAACAATCCCTTCGCCGGCAAGGCCAACAGTGGCGCCACCTGGACCAACGACATCAGCCACGGCGAACTGATCCGCACCAGCCCCGATCAGACCATGACCGTCGATCCCTGCAATCTGCAGTTGCTCTACCAGGGACGCAGCCCCAACTCCGGCGGTGACTACGGCCTCCTGCCCTACCGTCCGGGTCTGCTGACACTACAGCGCTGACGGCATGACACGAGTCCGGCTCCGGTAGGGAGCCGGCGTGGCGGGCTCGGCGGAAGGCCGAGCCCGCCACGCCGTGATCTGAAAAGCCCAGGCCCCCCGCCGGCACAGTGAAGGACGTTCAGTGACCCTCCTCTGGTGCGTGGACCATGCTGCCGAGCGGAGCAAGGCAGCGGCGCACCAGGACGAGGGTGCGCTCCGCGACCGCGTGGAGCGGGGCGCCGCCGTCGACGACGGCGAGGGCCGTGTTCAGCACTCCGGCGATCAGGCCCGCGCGAGCGCCGACCGCCGCGGGTGTGACGGCGGCGCCCTCGTTCACCAGGATGTCGATCGCCGCCCCGATCAGTGCCTCGCGCCGCTGGGCGCGGTGTCCGGCGACAGTGGAGGCGTCGATCTTCGGCATACGGGACAAACTCCTGGCCGGCGAACAGGGCCGGGAGTGAGACGTCGGCCTGCTGCTGCCACGTCAGGTCATGTCGGTGTCGCGAACCAGCCACGGCGCCCGGCCGGCAAACCGTCATCGACGCACAACGGGCCGCCGCCCCGTCGACGAGGCACGCTCTGACCGTCCGAGCCCTTGGGTGGTTCGAGCGTTGTCCGGGGCGAGGCCCTTCCGTGCGTCGCCTGCCGGTTGAGGCCGAGAAGGCGATCACGAGCAGCACGTCACACGACCGCTGCGGTCAGCGGCCGGCAGCACGTCGGTACGGGGCCTGACGGTGTCGTCACGCGTCGCCACGTCCTGCCGGTCGGCGACGGCCCACTCGGCGTCGTTGAAGTCGACCCGGTGAAGCCCCCGGCCGGCGCTTGGACAGGCGTCCGCCTCTCGCTCTCCGTCAGGCTCTCTCCGCGTGCTCCTGCAGGCGAGCGGAGATCAAGGACTCGAGCGCGTCGGCCGCAGGCTTGGCGTACCGGGCGAAGTCGGTGTCGTCGCCGGCGGCCGCGGCCACTCGGAAACCGTCGGTGAGGGACCGCCCCATGACCGTCATGTCGTGCGCCGGCTCTGCCGCCACTTCGTTCGTCACCCCTTGGTGCGAGGCGCGCAACCGGGACGCGATGAACTCGAACATCTCCTTGCGAATGGCGAGGTACCGTTGCCGGGCACGGTTGTCCTCCAGCCGCCGCTCGAACGCGAAGACGAGGCCGATGCTCCAGAACGCGGCGGGCCGGGTCGGCGAGGTTCCCGGATGCCCGGCCGAATCGCTGATGCCGCGCCGCAGCGGCTCGCGCAGGTCGCCGACGGACAGGTGGGCCTGCCGCCAGACCTCGAAGCAGTGGTCGAGCACCTCGACGAAGAGTCGTTCCTTGCTCTGGAAGTGCCGGTAGACGGATCCGATCGGCAGGCCGGACAAGTGGGCGACATCAGCCATGGTCGTCCCCTCGTACCTGGCCTCGACCGCACGCGAGAGCACGGGCCTCGAGTATCGCCCGCTTCGACGCCCGGACACCTGGTGGGTCCTCCGTCTCGTGGTCGTCGGCCCTCTCACCGCTCTTCGGACTGCGTTTCCGCCAAATGCACGCCGACTCTTGGCTTTGTCGAGCAGTAGTGGTTCCGGCTCGCTTTCCGTGATGCGGGCACGCTGTTCTTATCGGCTTGAACGGGGGCCAAGGCCTCGGCGAGTTCAGAGCCCCGTTGGTCCGTCCGTGCAGGGGATGGACACCTCATGGCGGAGCAAACCTCGGGTTGGATGGGAGCCACCCCTATCGGGTGACTTCTGAACCGGATCGCCGCATCGGGCGGAGTGTTCGCCTGGGTGATGGCGCGGCTGGGGCTAACTGGTCGTTTCAGAATGATCTGCGGAGCCGTCGGAGGCAGATGATGCTGCAGGCGAGTTCGAGGAGGCCCTGGTGGAGGTCGGCTCGGTGCTCATAGCGGATCCGCAGGCGCTTGAACTGATACAGCCGGGCGAAGGTTCGCTCCAGTACCCAACGGGTGCGGCCGAGGCCAGAGCCGTGAGCGATGCCTCGGCGAGCGATGAGAGGTTTGATCCCGCGCTTCCACAGCAAGCGGCGATACACGTCGTAGTCGTAGCCGCGGTCCGCGAAGAGTCGCTTGGGCCGATGGCGCGGGCGTCCGCGCTGACCTCGGATCCGGGGGATCGCGTCCAGGAGCGGGAGCAGCTGTGTGACGTCGTGCCGGTTTCCGTCGGTCACAGAGGCAGCGAGTGGAGTGCCGAGACGATCGACGATCACATGGTGCTGGGAACCGGGGCGGCCGCGGTCCACCGGCGACGGCCCGACATGGGCCCCCCTTTCAGGGCCCTGATGTGGGAGCCGTCGATTGCACAGTCGTCCATGTCCAGCAGCTCGGTGAGGAGTGCCGCGTGCAGGCGGGGCCAGACGCCGGCTTCGGTCCAGTCCCGCAGTCGGCGCCAGGCGGTCACTCCCGAGCAGCCCACGCTCTGGCTGGGCACGTCCCGCCAGGCCACTCCCGTGCGCAGCACGTAGACGATGCCGGCCAGGGCGGTCCGGTCCGGCACCGGCAGCCGTCCGGGGTGGCGGTGTCGTCGCGCGGGCCGCTCGGGCAGCAGCGGGGCTATCCGTCCCCACAGCTCATCGAGGACAAGGTCGGTGGTCATGGCGTAGCAGCTTGCCAGAGGACCTGGTTGAGCTCGTCGGGACGGCTCGGGATACTCCTGGGATAACCGGCAGCGCGCAACCCGAAGTCGTTGAACAGGGGTGGGACGGGCCCTGGTATCGCGTCCGCACGGACCGCTTCGAAGCGTCCTTCCTGCCCGACGCGGGTGAGGATTTGGATGCCGTCTGCAACGTCGATGTCGAGGTCCGGCCGGCGGACGGCTCACGTTGGAGCGCAACGGTGTTCACCGTCGCGGAGGTCGAGCGCCTGATGGAGAAGGGAACTCGGACCGGCGAGGATCTGGGCGGCCGCTGCTTCTGGTGCTCCGATGGCCTGATCGTCCGGGATCCCGGCATCGAGAACATGGCCCGGGTGCTCGCCGGTCTGCTCGACTCCGGCGAGTTCGAGCAAGTCCTCCAGCGGCTCGACGACGAGTGACCGTCTCAGCCGCATTCTGAAACGATCAGTTACGGCCCCAGCACCCCCTTCGGAGGTCTCCTGCGTGGCCGGCCGTCGAGCTCAACGGCCGGCCACGCAAGACGCTCGGCTGGGCAACCCCGGCCGCCCGTCTGCGCGAGCTGACAGCTCCCCCGAGCCGATCGTCGGCTATCTGGGATCGTCGCTGTCCCAGGGATAGCCGAAGCGGTCGGGCCGGACGCCCCAGGCATCGAGCACCGTGAGCAGCTCGGACTCGTCCGTGGCGTCGGCCGACCTGACGAGGGCCGCGCCGATGTCGTAGTCAAAGCCGTCGATGCACCGGCGGTCGTACTCCCAGTGCTCCAGACGGAAGCCGCGTTCGGGGTCGCTGCGCACCCACCCCTCGGCCCGGGCCTGAGCATCGGGCCTGCTCTGCGTGGGGCGGATGTCCACGAAAGCGCGGCGGTCCGGGCGCGATGCCGGTACTTCCGCCACCAGCCTCCTGCCGAGGCGGAGCGCGGTCAGTTTGTCCGTCGGCCAGTCCGATCCACCGTTCATGAGGCGTCATTCTGGTCCTGCCCCTGTCGGGCTGAGGAGCGGACCAGGCGGCGGTCTCGGGGAGCTGCTCGATCCTGGCCCTGCCGGAGCGGCCACACGATCCCGCCGCCGATGCGGCAGGGGTCCGGCTGGGAGAACTTCCAGCCGGACCCCTGCTTACCCTGCTCGGCATACACGCCAGTGACCACGTGTTGCGACGACCACTGGAATCCGCCAACCTCAGAACTGGGGGCTCTTGTATCCGCTGACTGGCTCAGCAGGGTGACGTCAGAAAGGCACAAGACCGGGGAAGCTCCCGAAGGCCATCCTCCAGCCGTGAGCGCGGCTTCACCGCCTTCACCGAAGGGGAAGCCCCGCCGATGGCATCGTGTGCGCCAGGATCGTCCGGGGATCCCCGGACGATCCTGGGATCATTTCCGCAGGTTGGCACACGATTGTCGCGGTGTCACGTCCGATTCGCCTTAGCTACCGGCCGGTTAGTTGTCCCCTGGTGCCCGAGCTGGGATCCCGGGGCCAAGTTCGTACACGCTGTGGCAGGGCGATAGATCGGTCGAGAACGACCTTACGAGGCACAAGGTATGAGGAACTCGTCGGCGTGACCGGGCCTGGCCGCAGGCAGGGTGGCGAGCGGCAGAATCCCGGCCGCGTCCAGCGCGCTCCACAACAACCCGCCGCACGGCCACACCGCGACGGCGGCCGCCCCGCAGCAGGCGGCCAGGGCCGACACCGCCCACCGTGGCGTCGGGTTTCTCCTGGGGGAACGGAACGGCCGGGCGAGGGCCGCGGGCCGATGGTGGGCGGGCGGGAGCGCGGCGGGTCGGGCCGGTCGCGGGCGTCATAGGGGGATCCTTCGCAGGGTCAGCGGGTGGGGGACCGGGGGGCGGGGGCGAGTTGGTGGGGGTCGGGGTGCAGGGCAGGATTCGAGAGGGGGGCGGGGGGCGCCGTCGCGGCGCGGGCGGCGGTTGTGCGCTCGCGCAGGCGTTCCAGGCGGCGTTCGATGCGGGCGCGGGTGTAGAGGTCGAGGGCGTCGACCAGGTGGTCCCACTCCTCGCCGGCCGTGCCCGAGGGGCGGGGGCCAAGGGGGTCGGGGCCGGCGTGGTGGTGGCGGCGGCGGTAGTCGCCGACGGCAGTGAGCAGGCGCAGGTAGGTGCGGTGTTCGGTCTCGTCGTCCTCGGGTGGGGTGATCTCCTCCATCCAGGTCTCCGGGAGGTCCTCGCCGGCGAGGGTGGCGGCCAACGCCGCCCGCGCGGTGCGGGCGGCGCGGGCGGCGGGGTGGAGCGGAGCGACGGCGTACGGGTCGCGCAGGGCGGGGTGGTCGGGCAGCGGCCCGGAGGACGGCGGGGTGTCCAGGTGGGCGAGGGCCGCGTGCAGGACGACCGTGGCTGGCGCGTCCGGCGGCGGCGGGTGGGGGGTGGGGCGGCGCCGGCCGCGCAGGGCGCGGATGCGGGCGGCCAGGTCGTCCCAGGCGGCGGCCTGGTCCGCGTCGGTGGGGCGGGGGCCGAGGCCGGGCACCCCGGTGCGGGCGTGGCGGGTGCGCCACAGCTCGAGAAGCGCGCAAGTGTGGGCCCAGGCGGCGCGCCGCCTGGGCCCGGTGGGCGGGGGCGGCGGGCCCAGCGGGTGGGCCCAGGCGGGCGGGTCGGCGGCCAGCGCGTGGCCGCGGTCGACCAGCGCGGCGGCCAGCAGGCGGTGGCGTTCGGCCAGGTGCGCGCGCCAGTGCTCGGGGGTGTCGGGGTGGACCAGGGCGTGCCGGTCGGCGACCCAGTCGGGGACCTCGCCGCGGTGGTCGGGGCGGTGGGGCGGGTGGTCGGGCAGGCGATCGCGCAGGCGGAGCTCGGCGGCGACGCGGGCGGCGACGCGGGCGGCGACGGCGTCGGCGTGGGCCAGCGCGGCCCGCGCGGAGGTCAGCCGGGCGGCGGTGGTGGCGCGGTGGTCGGCGATGCTGCGGCGCACCGCCGACAGGGACCGCTCCGTCCCAACGGCCTGCTCACGCTGGTGGTCCTCCCGGGCGCGGTCCTGCCGGGGCAGGGCGCGGCGCAACGCGGTCTCCCGGTGGAGGGCGGCGAGGGTGGCGCGGGCCGCCGGGGATAGCGGCGTGCTGGCGGCCTGGGCGGCGCGGGCGGCGGCCCAGGCCGCCGTGGTCTGGGCGGCCAGCTCGGCGGCGGTCAGCGGCCCCAGCGGCCGGTCTAGCCATGCCGGATGTGTCTCGCCGTCGCGGGTGGTGACCGGGGTCGGCAGGTGGGCGGCGGCTGCCTCCGCAGCCCATAGAGCGGCGCGGGCCGCCGCGCGGTGCGCCTTCGCCAACCGGTCCAGGGTGCGCAGCCGGGCCGGGGGCATGTGCGCCAATCCGCTGCGGACCGCGGTCTGCGCCGCGTCGGCGGCATCGGTGAGGCGCGCGCGGATCCGCCAGGTCAGCACTGCGGCGGGGTCGTCGGCGTCGGTCAGGCCGCGCCCGGCGGTGGCCTGCTTCAGCAGCCGGGCCGGGTCGAGGCCGGCGCGTTCGGCCTGTGCCAGGGCGCGGATCAGGGCCGGGTGGGCGTCGGCCGCGAGTAGCGCCGCGGCCTGCTCCGGGCCGAGGGCGCGCTCGAGGACGCCGGTGAGGCGGGCGGTGGTGGCGTGCTCGGCGGCGTGCGTGAATTCGGCCGCCAGCCGGCCCGGGGCGGTCGCCTCGTGGTGGGCGGCGGCGATCGTTTCGGTGGCCGACAGGTGGGCGCGGCGCCGGGCGGCGATGGTCCTGAGCGTCTGGTCGAGGGCGGTGCCGGCGTCCAGGGCGAGGTAGAGGCGGTTGGTGCGGGCGCCGCGGGTGAGTTGGACGTAGACGCTCTCGCGGGTGGCGGCGGGGGTGGCCAGGGCGTGGGAGGCGTCCACGGTCATGCCCTGGGCGCGGTGGACGGTGGAGGCGTAGCCGAGTTCGGTGTGGGCGGCCAGGTAGTCGGCCGCGAGGCGGATCCGGCCGCGGTGGCGGGTGTGGCGGACGAGGGCGTCCCCGCCGGGCAGGATCGTCTCCAGGGTCCAGGTGTCGCCGTTCTTGACGAAGTCCTTCCCGCCGCGGACGGTCAGCCGGCGCCGGTTGCGGCGGGTGACGAGCACGTCCCCCACATAAGCGCGGACTCCGGAGCGCAGCACCACCGCGCGGTCGGGGTCGAGTTCTCCGGCGGCCAAGCGGTGGGCCTGAGCGCGGGCGTTGAGCGCCGCCACGGTGGCGGCCTCGGCGGCGGTCATCAGCGCGGTGCGGCCGGCGGCGGTGTCGTGGGCCCAGGCGGCGAACACCGCGTCGCACATCGCCTCGTGGGTGCCGGCGACGATGCGGCCCTTCCTGCGGTACCAGGCGAACGCCTCGGCCGGGTCTTGGCCGTCGCGCAGCACCAGGGAGGCGTCGGCCTCGCCGGGGGTGGCGAAGCGGTGCAGGCGGTCGAGTTCGACCGCGCCGCCGGCGCGGGCGATCAGCCGCAGCGCGCCGCCGGCCTCGACCGCGGCGAGCTGATGGACATCGCCCAGCAGGCGCACCACCGCGCCGGCGGCCGCGGCGTCGGCGAGCACCCCATCCAGCTGTCGGGTACCGGCCATGCCCGCCTCGTCGACCAGCACCACGTCCCCGCGGCCCAGCCGGAATGCCGGATCGGTCTCCCCGCCGCCGGCGGCGGTGCGGCGGTGGTGGAGCCAGGCGTGCAGGGTGTGCGCCGGGCGGCCCAGGTCCTCCCCGAGCACCTGGGCGGCGCGGGCGGAGGGGGCCAGCGGGATCAGCCGGCCGCCGGCGGCGTCGACCGCGGCGGCCACCAGCCGCATCGCGGTGGTCTTGCCCGCCCCGGCCGGGCCGAGCCCGGCCACCAGCAGCCGGTCGGACAGCGCGAACGAGGCGGCCAGCGCCTTCTGCCCGGTGTCCAGCGGCCCGGGGTGGGTGGCGGCCACCCGGCGGAAGACGCGCCGCGCAACGGGCGGCACCGCGCCGGTGCGGGCGGCGCCGGCCAGCCGCTGTTCGGCGGCCAGCAGGGTGCGGGTGGTGTAGGTGGTCGAGCCGATCGGCCGGTGCACGCTTGAGCCGTCCGGGCGGGCCAGGTCCGGGTGCGGGGGGTGGAGATCGGGCGGGGTGAGGTCCAGGCAGTCGGCGGAGGCCAGGGCCGCGTCGGTGATGGCCTCGGCCGATCCCGGGGCGGCGGTGGCGCCGCGCAGGGTGCGCATCAGGTGGCGGCGGGCCTCGGCCAGCACGTGCCGGCGGCGGAAGGTGGTGCGGCGGGCGGCCACCGCCGCCAGGACCTGCTCGGCGGCCGCCGCCACATCCACCTGCCCCTCCCCGTCCCGCTCCCCCTCCGGCCGGGGGGTGGTGGGGCGCAGGCGGGCGGCCGCGGCCCGGGCCGCCGGCAGCAGGTTCGCCACGGTGGCCGGGTCGGTCGCGGCGATCGCCCGGCGCCGCCAGTCGGCCAGCAGATCGTCCAGGGATCGGGCGGCGGGTTTGGCCGGGCGGGTGGTCAGCGCCGCCCGGCCCTGCAGCCGGACGCGGGCTGGCAGGTCCGGATCGCGGCCGTGGCGGCGCCGGTAGTCGGCGATCAGGTTCTCGGCCGCGGCGCGCACTGCGGTGCTCCGCCGGGCGAAGACCGCCCGCAGCCGGGGGTCGATGCCGACCAGGCGCATCACCGGCCGCCGCCCGGGGGTGGTCTCCACCGCCTCGGTGGCCAGCTCGAGGCGGGCGCAGATCAGCTCCAGGGCGCGCTGGTTGAACAGCTCGCTGGCGGCGACCGTCTCCCGCAGCAGCAGCCGGGAGTCCAGGTTCCGCCACCGCCCGTCCGGGCCCTGGACGCGGGGGCTGATCACCACGTGCTCGTGGAGCATCGGGTCTCCGGCGCGGGAGGTGTAGTGCAGGTAGACGGTGGCCAGCAGGCCCGGCCGGGCCCGGTGCTGGGCGGCGCCGCCGGCCCCGGTGCGCACCGCCAGCGCGTGCTCCTCCAGCCAGCGAATGGTCTCGGCGCGGGCCTGGGCGAGGACCTCGAGCACCACCTCGCGCACGGCCGCGTCGCCCAGGGCGAACAGCAGCGACAGCTCCTCGCTGGAGAAGGTCAGGTCGTAGCCGGTGCGGGCGTGGCGGCGCACCCCGGTGCGGGCGGCCAGGAACCGGTCCAGTTCGGCGCCGTCGGCAGGCCGGCGGTGGTACTCGGCCTCGAATGCCGCGGCCGCGGTCTGCCGGCGCAGGGCCTGCTTCTCGGCCTTGGTCAGCGGGCGGCACAGCCGCTCGGTCGCGTGGTCCAGTACCCGGTCGATCTCCTGCTCCAGCGGGGAGGACTCGGCCAGGCGGGGCAGCGCCGGGCCGAGCTTGGCCGCCGCCATGGCCCGCCGCATCGACGCGCTGGCGGCCAGCTCACCGGCCGCGATCTCCTCGGCGTTGGGGTGCAGGCCCAGCCCGAACAGGGCCCGCATCTGCGCCTCGGTCACCTCCCCCGCCAGGCCCAGGGTGCGGGCCGCCCGCCCATGCCAGATCCCGGGCGGTACCCCGGGCACGGCCGAGGACACCGTCGGCCGCCCGCCGGCCGCCCCGTCCCCGGCCGCGATGGAGCGCCGGTAGTAGCGGTAGCTGGCGGCCGTGATGCCCTGCGCCGTCATTCCCATCCCCCCAGTGCACCGGTCCGCGCCCCGAGGCGGCGCGGCGCGGGCCGGGGCGCCCACCGGGGCGGGACACGATCCGCTCCCCCGTCCCGCCCGACGGGAGATCCGCCTCCACGCCCGGGGGCGGGGCCGGGCAGTGCCAGAGGTGTGCGGCGCCCCACCGGGCGCCGCCCCGGGGTCGACCGGGCACCACCGATCGCCGTCCACCGACGGCACGACCACCCCGCCACACCCCACCGGACACCATCCGGGCACCACCGGGAGCAGGCCGCCACCGGGTAGCGCTGGCGGGCATGCGCCAGGGAGCGATCGCCCACCAACGACAGCGTCCCGCCGGCCCCACCCGGAACAGGACGTCGTCGAACAGGGCGTGCGCCGCCGGTTCGTCGACCGGGACACGGCACGCTCCCCGGCTCCCTCCCCTTCCTGCCGCCCGCCCTGGGTTTGGGTGGGCGCCCCGCAGGCGGGACCGGGGGCGGGGATGGGCGTGTACCGGCGTGGGACGCGTCCCGGTTGGGCCGGTGCGCCGGGGGTGGGGGCGCGGTGGGATGGGCGGCCGGGAGGGTCCGCGCCGGGCGGGCCGGTCGAGAGGTGTGGAAGGTGATCGTGGTGGCGAGTCGGAACCGGAGTCGGGGCGGCAGGGAGTCGGTGGCGCAGCGGCGAGAGGCGTTGGAGTGGCCGCGGCGCGGATGGCCGAGGAACGGGCCGAGGAGTTGCGGCGGGGGCGGTGGTGGCGATGGAGGAGGCGGGGAGACGGTGGCGGGGTGTGCGCGGCGGTTGGGGGTGGGGGCGGAGCGGGTGAAGGAGTTGCGCCGGTTGGGGCAGGAGGCCGGGCAGAAGCCGGAGAAGGCGGGGCCGGGCGTGGGGCCGGAGGCGTGGCGGCGTCGGTGCCCGCTCCCCCAACTGGCGCGGCCGGTGTGGGGCGGGGTGGGATGGTGCCCGTCGATTCCGTGGCCAGCGGCCCGCCGGGTCCGGGAGGTTCGGGGGTGGTCGGCTGAGCTCGACCCCGGGGAGACGGGTGCGACCCTGGCTCTCTCGCACGGTAGAGGTGCGAGAGGGCCGGGACCGCGCGGTGTGCGGAGGTGGGGGCAGGCGCGGGTTCAGGGGGCGGCGGGTCGCCGCTGGAGCGATGCGGCGGGCGGCTGTTGCGCGAAGGTGGCGGGCGCGGGATGAGAGGCGGGGGTCTGGGGCCACGCAGCCGAAGCCGGGGGCGTGGCCGGGGCGGCGGGCGGCTGGGGGTTCTTGTGGTGGACGGTGACCGGGGCCCGGTCGGCAACGAAGATGCGTTCGTGGATGCCGGGCGGGGTGAGGATCCACACGGTGTCGCCGTTGCGGCGGGTGGTGCGGCGGATCAGGGGCGGGGGGACGACGTCCTCGGTGGCGCCGGTGTCGGTGTGGGTCTCGGTGACCGTGATGTAGTCGACGTCGGTGAACAGGCCGGTCGGTTCGGCGATCTGGTTGATCGTCGTCTGCTGGTGCGCGGTGGCGTCCCCCTGGGTGTGCCGGTGGGCGGGGTGCGGGGCCGGTGTGGGTTACCGGGGCGGTTCCTTGGTGAGGTCGACCGGTGTCGTCGGGGTGTGGTCCCGGCCGGTGGGCGGGGTGTGGGACTACAGGCGTGTCAGCAGCGGCAGTAGCAGCCAGAAGGCGGCGAGTGCGTAGGAGGGGTTCAGCAGCCAGCAGCAGGGACACGGTCAGGGACAGGGCGGTGATGGGCCGGATTCGGCGGGGCCAGCGTCAGCAGGGTGGCTGTGGCGGCGCACGTGCCGAGGGTGAGGGCCGCTGGCAGGCGGGTCGGGTCGGGCATGGGGTGGGTTTCTTTCCGTGCGTGGTCGCACAAGGGGGGTCGGGGCCCGGGGTTCGGTTCGGGGTGTCATGGGGGCCGGGGTCGGGCTTGGGCGTGTCGGGGCGTCGGGAGGGTCGGTGTCCGGGGCGTGTGCCCCGTTTCTCCGCGCCGAGGGGTGCCAGCGCCGAGAAAGGGTTGGTGGAGGGGGTGGGTTAGTGGGGTGGCGTGTTCGCGGGGTGTCGTCGTTGCCGTCCGGGGCTGCGGGGTCCTGCGGGCCGGGCTCGTCGGCGGGCGTGTTTCAGGCGTGCGTGCCGAGCGCGGTGAGCACTGTCAGGGCTGCGTACTGGGGGTCCCGGACTACGGGTCGTGTTGGAGGGCGCTGCCGGTGGTGGCCGTGGTGAGGAGTGCGGCGGACAGGGTGTAGAGGGGGGCGAGCAGCCAGAGGGTGGGAGTGGTGAGGTCTTCTATGAGTGGTGTCCGTCCGTGGGTGGCAGGGGGGTGGGGGCCGGGTTCGCTGTGGTGCGCGGCCGGGTTGAGTCCGTGCCCCCTGGTCGAGCGTTCGGCAGGAGGGTCCGGACGGGTGGGCGGCTAGGCGGGGCGCGGATCGGTCGCGGGCCAGGGGCCGTGTTCGAGGTGGGTGTGGGTCGAGTGGTCGGCGTATACGCGAATGCGCCCAATCGCGTATGCGGCCACCGTATGCGGCCACGTGCTCGCCTCGTAGGGGCTCCTGCCAGGCGACGTCCGGGCCCGGCGACTGCTTGCTTCCCGTTCTGGCTGATCGTTTCGGCGCATACCCTTCCCGGGTGGTCCGACTGCGCTTACCCCGGTCGATACGGATACGGCTCTCGGCCTTGCCGGTCCGGACGGCGAAGTGTTCCCGGTGCCCGGTGCGACGGTGGCCCTCGGCTCCTCGTCGATGGTGATCATCGCGGACCCCGGCGACCATCCGGAAGTCAGCGGGGTGTGGAACGATCAGGAGTTCCGCCTGGTCGGTCCGGTGCCCGCCCCGGTCGCGTCACGGCTCATGGAGCCCATGCCCTTCACCACGGTCGGGACACCGCCACAGCCGCTCATGCGCCTCTTCGTCCGGTTCGACGGCGGCTGCCTCTATCTCGGCGCCGGTCGGATTCCGATGTGCGAGGTGAGTGAGGGCGTACTCGTCCGCTGCCACCTGCGGATCAGCCCACCGCTGAGCCGCGAGGTCCTCGACCGGGTCCGGCCGCCGGTCACACCGCCTCCGCCCCCCGTGCCGGGCTGGCTCGGCGACGTGCGTGCGAACCCCGGTCGTGCTCTGGAACGTTTCCTGACTGCCTGGTACCCGGTGGCCAGCACGCGGGAGCCGACCGCCGACATCCCCGGTTCCCTCCCGCGTGCACTGGCCGGCTTCTACCGCCTCGCCGCACAGCGTCCTGCCATCCTCGGCAGCCACAATCGGATCAGACTCCTCGGTGACCTGCGCCCGGACGGCAGCGCAGAGCGCCTCGTCTTCGGCGTCGAGTGCCAGGGCGGCTGGACCTGGTCGATTCCCTGTGGGCCGGGCGCCGCCGACACCGATCCCACCGTATGGTTCGACGACGGTCACCTGGTGCCCGAGCAGGAAACGCTGAGCGGATTCCTCCTGCAGTTCGCCCTGGAGGAGGCCGCGATCGGCGCCCCCTACCGAACCAGTTGCCACGACTGGCTTTGTAGGTGAGTTTCGAGAACGTCTGTTGGTCAGCGGTGCGAACGCCTGGTTCCACGGGAGAGTGATGTCGCTGAGTTCCGAGAACGCCCAGGTGCTTGCCTCGGGACCATGGTTGTGCTCTGCACGACGAGGGGGCCCGGGCGCCGAACACCAAGGTCGATCTGTACGCGGCGATTCGCCGTGATGCCAGGACCGGCATGTCGACGCGCGCGCTCATGCGGAAGTACGGCGTCGGCTTCAACACCGTGCAGAGGGCTCTGACCTCGGCCCTGCCGGAGCCGCGCAAGAAGATGAGGCCACGGGCAACGCGCCTGGCCCCCTACAAACCGGTGATCGACGCCATCCTGAGGGCGGACCTGACCGCGCCGCGGAAGCAGCGCCACACGGTCAAGCGGATCTACAACCGGCTGCTGGACGAGCATGAAGCCGTCGACGTTTCCTACCAGATGGTCCGCGCCTACGTCGCCGCCCGCCGTGAGGAGATCCGTCTCCAGGCCGGCAAGGGGGTGGTGGAGGCGTTCGTCCCGCAGACCCACAGGCCCGGGGCGGAGGCCGAGGTCGACTTCGGCGACGTCACAGTTAGGCTGGCCGGCGAGCTGATGACCTGCTACCTGTTCGCGTTCCGGCTGTCGTACTCGGGCAAGGCCGTGCACCGCATCTTCGTCTCGGCAGGGCAGGAAGCGTTCTTCGAGGGCCACGTCCACGCTCTCAACGTGCTGGGCGGAGTGTCGACCGGGAAGGTCCGCTACGACAACCTTAGAGCCGCAGTCGCCCAGGTGCTGGGCCTCTCCCGTCGCCGGGTGGAAGCCGAACGCTGGACCGCCTTCCGCTCCCACTACGGCATCGACGCCCTCTACTGCCAGCCCGGCATCCGCGGTGCCCACGAGAAGGGCGGCGTTGAGGGCCAGATCGGCTGGTTCCGCCGCAACCACCTCGTCCCCGTCCCCGAAGTGGACACACTCGCCGAGCTCAGCGCGATGATCGACCGGTGGGGACCAGGAGGACGACGCCCGCCGCATCCGCTCCCGCCCGCGCACGATCGGCGAGTACTTCGCGGCCGAGCAACCGCTGCTCGCGCTACTGCCGGAGGAGCCGTTCGAGACCGGCCGACTGTCCACACCGCGGGTCGACCGCTACAGCCAGATCTGCGTGAGGATGAACCGCTACTCGGTGCCGGTGCGGCTGATCGGCCGCACCGTCCGCGTCATGCTCCACGCCTCCGAGCTCGTGGTCTACGACGGCCGCGAGGAAGTCGCTCGACACGAGCGGCTCATCGCCCGCAATGGATCCCGCCTCGAACTCGACCACTACTTGGAGGCGCTGATCCGCAAGCCTGGTGCGCTGCCTGGCGCCACCGCACTCGACCAGGCCCGGGCCGCCGGCCGGTTCACTCCCATGCACGACGCCTGGTGGGAAGCCGCCGTCAAAGCGCACGGTGAACGCGACGGCACCCGGGCCCTGATCGAGGTACTCCTCCTCAGCCGCCACCTGCCCCACGAACACCTCGTCACCGGCCTTGCCGCAGCCCTGAAGACCGGTGCCCTCACCGCCGACGCCGTCGCTCTCGAAGCCCGCAAGGCAGCGATGCCGACACCGGGGTCGAAGAACCTCCGCAGCCGCCCTCCACCACCAGCCAGACCGCCATCGCCCCGTTGCCCGCGGCCGTCAGGGCCAACCTGCCACCCGACAAGCGGCCCCTGCCCTCCGTCGCCCCCTACGACCAGCTGCTGCAGCTCCGCCGACCCGACCACCCCACCCCGTGAAAGAGGAGAACGCCGTGACCCTTCCCCGCCAGCGAGGACTCACCGAGCAGGCCGCCACCACCGCCGTCGACCAGGCATGCCGCATGCTCCGGCTGCCCACCATCCGCTCTCAGTTCCCCGATCTCACCGAGACCGCGAGCCGCGAGCAGATGTCCTACCTCGGCTTCCTCGCCGAGCTCCTCCTGGCCGAGTGCGACGACCGGGCCCGCCGCCGCTCCGAGCGTCGCATCAAGGCAGCGGGCTTCCCTCGCGACAAGTCGCTGCGGAAGTTCGTCTTCGAGGCCAACCCCACCATCGACGCAGCCATGATCCACACCCTCGCCAAGTGCGAATGGATCAAGAAGGGCCTGCCCCTCTGTCTCATCGGCGACTCCGGCACGGGCAAGTCGCGCCTGCTGATCGCGCTGGGCACCGAGGCCGCGATGGCCGGCTACCGAGTCAAGTACGTCCTGGCGACCAAGCTGGTCAATGAGCTGGTCGAGGCCGCGGACGAGAAGCAGCTGACCAAGACCATCGCCCGCTATGGCCGCGTCGATCTGCTCTGCATCGACGAACCCGGCTACATGGAACTCGACCGCCGCGGCGCCGAACTCCTTTTTTCCAGGTCCTGACCGAACGCGAGGAGAAGAACAGCGTCGCCATCGCCTCCAACGAGTCCTTCGGCGGCTGGATCAAGACGTTCATCGATCCCCGGCTCTGCGCGGCCATCGTCGACCGCCTCACCTTCGGCGGCACCATCATCGAGACCGGCACCGACTCCTACCGTCTCGCCACCACTCGCGCCCGCGCTGAGCAGCAAGCCGTCGGCTGAACCTGGCGCGCGGTGCCTGCGCGGAGCGATCATGGTCGACCTACCCCTGGCACAGGAATCCCCGCAGGTCCGCAGCTACAGCCGTCATGCCCTCACCGGCTTCGATCACGGTCGTCACCGTGCA
>NZ_BAAASZ010000024.1:0-86137 GCF_039533145.1 Streptomyces macrosporus | reverse complement strand
CCGGGCGGGGCGCCGCGCGGCCGGGACCCGGCGACGGCGACGGGTGGGGCGGCGGCCGGGGACGGAGCCGGCCGGGAGGCGACGGCGGCGTCGTAACCGGCGAACAACTCCTCCAGCCCGGACGGGGGTTCACGCCAGCCCCGCACCACGGGCTCCGCCTGCCGGCGCCCGATCCGCAACGACCGCAGCCGCGGCACGTCCGTGCGCCGCAGCAGGTCGGCGGTGGACAGGCCCAGCCGCACGCCCGTCCAGTCCTCGCCGGTGCGCTGCGCCACGCAGGCCCGCAGGACGAGCGTCCCACCGGAACCGGCGCCCGTGTCCTCCAGCCGCACCTGGTACACCGGCAGCCAGGTCGCGCCGGGCACGTGGTACTCGACCTCGAACTCGACGGCGGCCCCGGCCCCGTCGGTCCCCGCCTCGGACGCCGTCTCCGCGCCGCCCGGGTCCCCTCCGTCCCGATCCAGCGTCAGGACGGCGACGGCGGACTCCGGCACCCGCGCGGTGGACAGCGCGTTCGACGCCCTCCGCACCCGGTCGGAGAGCACGTCGACGTCGTGTTCGGCCCGGCGCACCTCGTCCTCGGCGGCCCGCAGTCGCCCGTGGAGCAGGGCCAGCCGGTCGTCCAGGAAACCGGCCAGGGTCAGGATGGACTCCACCGGCGCCCAGCGGGGCGGCTCCCCGCGGCGGGGCTGCGGCGGCACGGCCCGCAGCCCGGCCACCTCCTCGACCTCCGCGGCGATCCGGTCGCGCCGCTCCCGCACCTCGTCCCGGCGGTCCTCGGCGTCCGCCAGGTCCAGCCGCAGCGCGGGCAGTTCGTCGTCCCGCCGGAGCGCCGCCGTCCGCTCCACCCGCGCGTCGGTCACCCGCACGCCCGGCGGGCCGGAGACGATCCGGCCGCGCAGCGAGTGCTCGTGGAGGGTGATCGGCAGGCCCTCGATCCGGACCCGCACGGCGGTGCCCGGGGCGGGCCACGGCCCCGGTGGGGGAACCCAGCGGGCCCGTCGCGTGCACACGGCGCCGACGGAGTGCACCACCACGGACTCCAGCACGGACTCCACGCGCGGCGGTTCCGCACCGCCGTCCTCGACCGGCTCGGCCGTCATGCCTCCCCCTCGCGCACCTCGCCTGAACGGTGACCGCACCCTAGCGGCTGGACGGAGGGCGGGGCACGGGGGTCGCGCGGGAGGGGCGGATCGTCCGGGGCGGACCCGTATCCTCCCGTCGCCGAATCCCGTCTCCGCGCGCACGACCCCTTGGCCGGACATTCGGAATGCTCGTAGGGTACTGCCTCGGCAAGCGCTTTCTATCGGTCGGCGACCGTTTAAGGAGCCCCTTTCGATGTCCTCAGCCGCCCAACGTCTCCGCGCCGCCGTCGTCGGCACGGGAGCCATCGTCACCGGCGCCCACCTGTCGGCCCTGAGAGCCCACGCGGACGAGGTCGAACTGGTCGCCGCCGTCGACGTGGCCGCCGAGCGGCTCGACGCCTTCCGCGCCACCGCCGGCCAGGAGGTCGCGGGGTACCCGGACATGGCCGAGATGCTGGAGCGGGAGCGCCCCGACCTGGTGCTCATCGGCACACCCCCCTCGCTCCACCGGGAGCAGGCGGTGGCGGCGCTGCGCGCGGGAGCCTGGGTGCTGTGCGAGAAGCCGCTGTGCCTCTCCCTCGCCGAGTACGACGAGATCGCCGCCGCGGAGGGGGCGGACGGCCCGTACGTCGCCACCGTCTTCCAGCACCGCTACGGCTCCGGGGCCGTCCACGCCCGCGACCTGCTCGCCTCCGGCGCGCTGGGGAGGCCGCTCGTCGCGCACTGCCAGACGACCTGGTACCGCGACACCGCTTACTACTCCGTCCCCTGGCGCGGCAGATGGGCCACCGAGGGCGGCGGTCCCACCATGGGCCACGGCATCCACCAGATGGACCTGCTGCTGCACCTGCTCGGCGACTGGACCGAGGTGCGTGCCATGGCCGGACGCCTGGTGCACGACGTGGAGAGCGAGGACGTCTCCACCGCGCTGGTGCGCTTCGCGAGCGGGGCGATGGCCACCGTCGTCAACAGCGTCCTCTCCCCGGACGAGGTCAGCCGCATCCGCATCGACTGCTCCGACGCCACCGTCGAACTCACCCACCTGTACGGCCACCACAACGACGACTGGGTCTACACCCCCGCCCCCCACGCCGTGGACGACACCGAGCGCGTCCGGGCCTGGCGCACCCCCGCCGACGACCTGCCCAGCTCGCACACCGCCCAGCTCACGGGCCTGCTCGCCGCGATGCGCGCGGGCGTCCGCCCGCCCGGCAGCGGCCACGACGCCCGCCGGACCCTGGAGTTCGCCGCCGCCCTGTACAAGGCGGCCTTCACCGGGCTGCCGGTGCGCGCGGGCGAGATCGTCCCCGGCGACCCCTACTACGCCGCCATGCACGGAGACCACCCCGACTGGGCCCCGCGGGCCACCGCGAAGGAGAGCCGATGAGCGCGCCGATCACCGTCACCCACACCCACGGCGAGCGGATCTCGGTGTCCTCCGGCGGCGTCGAGCTGATGGCCTACGTCTACCGGCCCGACCCGGAGCCCTTCGAGTCCCGCAAGCCCTACGCCCACCCGCTGCGGACCCTGTCCGGCAACACCGTCACCGGCTACCGGCCCAACGACCACCGCTGGCACAAGGGCCTGCAGATGACCGCCAGTCACCTGTCCGGACAGAACTTCTGGGGCGGCAACTCCTACGTCCACGGCCAGGGGTACCTGCCGCTCCACGACCGCGTCGGCCGGATGCGGCACGAGGGGTTCGACACCGTCGACGCGCGCGAGGACCGGCTGTCCTTCACCGAACGCCTGACCTGGATCGAGAACGGCGGCGAGGAGTGGGCGCGCGAGCGGCGCACCGTCGAGGTCCACTCCGTGGAACCGGAGGAGGGCGCCTGGGCGCTGGACTGGTCGATCCACCTGACCAACGTCCGTGCCGAACCGCTGCGCTTCGGCTCTCCGACCACCGCCGGGCGGGAGATGGCCGGCTACACCGGGCTCCACTGGCGCGGCCCGCGCGACCTCACCGGCGGCGACGTCCTCGGCCCCGAGGGCCGTGGGGGGAAGGGGGAGGCCGGCGCCGCGGAGATGATGGGCACCCGGGCGCCGTGGCTGGCGTTCACCGGCGAGCACGACGGCACGGACGCGCACAGCACCCTGGTCTTCGCCCACGCGCCGGAGAACGACGGCGCCGTCCACGAGTCCCACTGGTTCGTGCGCTCCGAGCCCACCCCGACCGTCGCCTTCTCCTGGGCGTTCTTCGAGGAGTTCGAACTGCCGCCGGGGGAGGACTTCGCCTACCGCTACCGCGTGGTCGTCGCGGACGGCGCCTGGGACCGCGAGCGGGTGGAGTCCTGGCTCCGGACGCACGGGTGGTGAGCGCGGTGCGGGAGGACTCCCTGCCCGACCCCCTGCCGGGCGCGGTGGGCCTGTCCCACATCAGCGCCTACGACTGGGAGGCGGCCGACGGGGTGTGCGGCGGCAGCCCGCACGTCCACCTGGTCTGCGCGGAGGCGTACGTCGTCACCGGCGGTCGGGGGGCCGTGCAGACGCTCACGCCCGACGGGTACCGGGAGACGGAGCTGACGGCCGGGTCGGTCGTCTGGTTCACCCCCGGCACCGTGCACCGCATGGTCCAGCGCGGCGGATTGAGGGTCACGGTGCTGATGCAGAACAGCGGCCTCCCCGAGGCCGGGGACGCCGTCTTCACCTTCCCGCCGTCCGTCCTGGCCGACCCCGAACGGTACGCGGCGGCGGCCGTGCTGCCCGCGCGGGAGGGGCCGGAGGCGGAGGAGGCCGCCAGGCGCCGCCGGGACCTGGCCGTCGAGGGCTACCTCCCGCTGCGGGACGCCCTGCGGGAGGGGGACGCCGGGCCCCTGACGGAGTTCCACCGGGCGGCGGCCCGGCTCGTCGCGCCGAGGGTGCCCGACTGGGAACGCCTGTGGCGGGCCGGCGCCCTCGCCGCGGCCGAACGCACCGGCGCCCACCTGGCCGCCCTCGCGGCGGGCGACGCCGCGCACCTGGCCGAGGCGAGGGTGGCGTCCGCGACCCCGACCCGGCACGGCGGCCACGGGATGTGCGGACGCCGCGAGGAGTACGAGATCCCCGGCACCACCCTGCCGTACCGCGGCGCGTGACCGGCCGGGGCCGGGCGGCCGTCCGCCCGACCCCGGCCCCGACTCCGACCGCGCCCGTCCCCCCCCGTCTCCGGGGACGCCGCGGCCGGTGCGCCGATGCCGCGTCGCCGATCGGTCCCCCGCGTCCGCGGGGTGTGGGATCGTTCCCAGAGTGCTCCGCAGAGGACCTGGCCCGACAAGGAGACGCGGATGAGCGAGCCCGACGCCGACCCGACCGCCGCCCCGACCGCCGGGCCGATCGGGAACACCGTCCCGGCGTCCCCGCCTCGGGAGGCCGTCCGGGCGCGGCTCTCGGTCTGCCTGGTCTTCGCGATCATGGGAACGACGGTGGGCGGCTGGTCGGCGCGCATCCCCGAGGTGCGCCGCGAGGTCGGGCTGGGGGAGGCGGCCTGGGGGCTGGCCACCACCGCCTCCGTCGTCGGCGACTTCGTCGCCCTCGCCGTGGTGACCGTGCTCGTCGGACGGGTGAGCCTCCGTCGGCTGAGCCTGGCGGGCGCGGCCCTGATCCTGCTCAACGCTCCCCTGATGGCCTCGGCGTCGACGACGGCCGTGCTCCTGGCGAACCTGGCGATCTGGGGTTTCGCCGCGAGCCTGCTGTCCACGCCGATGAACGCCCAGGCGGCCGAGGTCGAGCGCCGCTACGGACGGCCGCTGCTGTCGACCTTCCACGCCTGCTTCAGCTTCGGCCTGCTCGGCGGCGGCGCGCTGGGCACGCTCGCCGCGGCGACGGACGTGACGCCGGGGACGCAGATGGCCGTCAGCGGTGGGCTGTTGGGCGCGCTGCTGGTGGCGTGGGGACGCTGGCTGCCGGAGGAGGCGAGCCGGCCCGGGGCGGAGGGCCGGCTGGCGAGCCGGCTGCGGCGCCGGCTCACCCCGCAGCTCGTCCTGCTGGCCGCGATCGCGTTCCTGGCCTCCTACGCCGAGGGGGCGGCGGGTCAGTGGAGCGCCCTCTACGCCACCGACGTCCTGGGGAGCGGGGAGGCCGTCGCCGCCGCGATCTACACCGGTCTCACCGCCGCCGCCGCGCTCACCCGGTTGGTGGGCGACCGGCTCACCGGGCGGCTGGGCCACCGGTCGCTGCTGCGGCTGTCGTTGCCGACGACCGCCCTGGGCATGGGGGTCGCGCTGGCGTGGCCGCATCCGGTGGTGGCGTTGGTCGGGTTCGCGGTCTTCGGGGTGGGCGGCGCGTGCGTCCTGCCGACCGTCTTCGCGCTGGCCGGCAGGCAGCCGGGGCTCTCGCCCGGGGAGGGCGTGTCCGTCGCGATCATCGGCCAGTGGCCCGGCATCCTGCTGGCCGGCCCGTGCGTCGGCCTGCTCGCCGAGGTGTGGGACCTGCGGGCCGCCCTGCTCTCCCTGGTCGTCGCGGTGCTGGCGGCGGCCCTGCTGTCGGGCCGGATCGCGCAGTGACCGGCCCGACAGCAGGAAGTCGGCCTGGGACGAGAAGACCACCGGGCCCGGCAGCGCGGCGAGGGCGAGCGCCATGTGGGCGCGGTCCCGGGCGGGCATCGCCAGACTCCGCCGGTGCTCGGCGCCGTACTCCTTCAGCGTGAACACCACCGTCTCGGCGAAGGAGTCGAGGTTCCACTCGGGCAGGGCCCGGCGGACGGTCCCGGCCGGGGCGGGGTCGGCCACGAGGGAGCCGAACCGGACGCCGTGCAGCCCGAAGTTCTTGCCGAGACTCTTCAGCACGATCACGTTGGGCCGGAGCGTCGCCTCGTCGGCCACGGACGGGTGGGGCTCCTCGTCGACGAAGTCGATGAACGACTCGTCCACCACCACCGGGTCCAGGTCGTGCAGCGCGTCCGCGCTCTGCGACCGGATGCAGCAGCTCTCCATCGGCTACCACTCGCGGGTGAGCGCCGGCGTGCTCCAGACCAAGGTGATCCGGGACGTGGAGAACGTCGAGCTGTCGTTCCAGCAGATCGGTGACCAGGGTCTGGCGGGTCTGGCGATGCTCACCGGGGCGCTGGTGGTCATCGGGGTGCGCACGCCCGCCTTCCTGCCGGTCTTCCTGGTGGTCGTCCCGGCCGCGTCCGCCCTGGTGATGTGGCTGCACGGTCGGCTGCGCGCGTACAACGAGACCTTCCGTCAGGAGGTGGAGCACCTCTCCTCACGGGTGACCGAGATGACCACCCTGATCCACATCACCCGCGCCCACGGCCTGGAGCGGACCGCGCTGCGCCGGGTCGACGGCACCCTGCGGCAGGTGCTGGACGCCGGGCTGCGGCTGGACCGGCTCAACGGCCGGTTCGGCGCGCTGGGCTGGATCCTGCTCAACGCCCTGGGCGTGGGCTGCCTGGTCGGCGCGGCGCCGGCCGCCTACCACGGACGGCTCGCGGTCACCCCCGGAGACGTGGTGATGCTCAGCGCGTACTTCTCCTCCCTCACCACCGCCGTCACCACGCTGATGGGGCTCGCCCCGGTGATCGTCAAGGGCCTGGAGTCGGTGCGCTCCGCCGGCGAGGTGCTCCAGGCCCCGGACCTGGAGAAGAACGCGGGCAAGATCGAGGTGACGGCCGTCCGCGGACGGTTCGACTTCCGGAACGTCTCCCACACCTACGACGACGCCGACCGCCACTCGGTGCGCGATGTCACCCTCTCGGTGCGCCCCGGCGAGACCATCGCCCTGGTCGGCCCCTCGGGCGCGGGCAAGTCCACCGCGCTCGGCCTGGTGATCGGCTTCCTCAGACCCACCTCGGGACGCATCCTGCTGGACGGCGTCGACATGGAGACCCTGGACCTGCGCAGCTACCGCCGCTTCCTGTCCGTCGTCCCGCAGGAGTCGATCCTCTTCGAGGACACCGTCCGCGACAACGTCGCCTACGGCCTGACCGGCGTCGGCGAGGAGGAGATCCGCGCCGCGCTCCGCGACGCCAACGCCCTGGAGTTCGTCGGCCGGCTCCCGGCCGGCCCGGACACCGTCGTCGGCGAGCGCGGGGCGCGGCTGTCCGGCGGCCAGAGGCAGCGCCCGGCCATCGCCCGGGCCCTGATCCGCGACCCGCGGGTGCTGGTGCTGGACGAGGCCACCTCCGCGCTGGACTCCCACTCCGAGGCGATGATCCAGCAGGCCCCGGCCCGGCTGGTGCGGGGCCGCACCGTCTTCGTGGTGGCCCACCGGCTGTCCACCGTCCGCGGCGCCGACCGCATCGTGGTGATGGACGAGGGCAGGATCGTCGAGATCGGCACCCACGGGGAACTGCTCCGCCGCGGCGGCCTCTACGCGAGGCTGCGGGCCGCCCAGTCGGCCTGACGCCCCGTCGGCACGGAGACATCGGGAGGACATCCGCGGAGACCACGACACGCCGTGCGGACCGCGCCCGGGAGCCTCCGACGCCGCGCGCGGCCGTCCGCCGGGTCCGCCGGGTCCGCCGGTCAGGAAACCTCCTCCAGCCGGCGCCGCGTGTCGTCGCCGTACACGCCCTCCTCGTCGCCGTGGACGCCGTACCACTCCTGGAAGCGGGCGACGGCCCGGGCGAGTTCGTCGTCGTAGCGGCCGGTGACGGCCCCGTCGGGGTAGATGTGCGGGACCTTCCGCAGCCGCCGCTGCAACGCCGACACCGCCGGACCGCTGTCGCCCGGCCGCAGGACGCCGGAGGCACCGGACCGCGACGGTTCGGGCGAGGGGGCGGACACCGGCGGGGTGGGCGCCGCGCGCGTGGTCGCCGGTGCGCTCGTCCGCAACGGGCGGTCCGAGGCCGAGGGCGACGGTACGGCGCCCCGCGGGGAAGGCGGCGGGGAGACGTTCGGGGAGGGCACGGCCAGACCGGTCGGCCTGCGGGGATCGGGGGGCGTCAGAACGCCGGAGGCCAGCAGCAGGGCGGCCAGGGTGGAGCCGATCGCGCCCGTGGTCAGCAGCAGGACGCCGGTGCGCGGGCCGCGCCGTCCGGTGAGGAAGCCCGTGCGCGCGACCGGGGGACGGAACGACGATGCCGGATCGGGGCCGGTCGCCACGTCCACCTCCCGTCTCTCCTCCGCCCCCGCGAGAAGGGCACGCGAAGACCCCGGCGCCACCGTGCGGGCACCCCCGGGCCCGGACACCGATCCGCCGCGGACCGCGCCGCAGTGTGCGCGTCCGTGCACGGATCGTTTCCCCGGGAGGGACCCTACTCGCTCGCGGTCGTGTCGGAACCCCTCGTGCGCACGGCGGCGAAAGCCCTTTCCGCGAACGGTCGCCGAAGGCCGGCGACCGGACGGGCCACGGCGGCGAACGGGCGGCGGAAGGACGGTGGGAGGGCGGCGAGCGGAACCGTCAGACCGCGCCGCCGGACGCGTCCAGGTAGACCCAGGCGCCGGCGTGGCGGACGAACCTGCTGTGCTCCTCCAGAACCCCCTCGCGCCCCCGCTCGGTGTAGTGGGCGCGGAAGGCGACGGTGCCCTCGGTGTGGAACGGGCTGCCGCCGGTGCAGGCGACGACCTCCAGACGCCGCCACCGCGTCGCCGGGTCCAACTCCAGCTCGTCCGGCCGGGTGTCCGGATGCCAGGTGCGCAGCAGGTAACCGCGGTCGCGCACGGCGAAGGCGCTGTAACGCGACCGCATCAACGCCTCGGCGGTGGGAGCGGCGGACAGCCCCCGGTGGAACCGGGCGCAGCAGTCGGCGTACGGGGCGGGCAGGCCGCACGGGCAGGGCGCGGACGCGGCGGAGGATGCGGGGCGCGGGCGCGGTCGGCGTCGGGACATGCCCCCATGGTGCCCGCCGCGCGGCGCACCGCGCGGCGGGGGTGGGGGTCCGGGCGCCGCGCGGCCCTACGCGGCCGCCGGTCCGGCCTCCTTCGCCGCGGCCAACTGCACCAGATAGTCGTGGCACTTGGCGGCGCGCCGCGAGTCCTCCTCCATGACCTTGCGGAAGAAGTCGGCGATCTCGTTCTTGCCGGCGTTCTCCGCGTCGCGGACGTACTGTCCGTAGTCGTGCCCGCCCTTCAGCGCGTGGTACTGCACCGAGATCAGGTCGTAGGCGACGTCGCTGAAGCCCGTCTCTCCGGTCGCCATGTCCAACACCTCCGGGATCGACTCACTGGACAGTCCGTGGTTTCCAGGGACGGCGCGGGGAAACAGCCCCCGGCGCGGTCCGTGGATTTCCGTCCCGCCCGGTCACCGGCCGGCGCGGGACGGGGACGGACCGCGCACGACGGGCGGGAACCCCGCCGGCTCCGGGAGGCGCCGGCGCACCCGCGGGCCGGGGCGGCGCCGTCGAGCACGAGACCGGGCACCCACACGCGCGTGTGCCCAGCGGACGGGGGCACCGCCGGGCACACGGGTCGCCGGAGGCCGCCCGCTCGCCGCGGGCTTCCGAGCACGCGGTGCGCGGCCCGGGGGCCGCTTCCCCGCGTCCGCCGGCCGCCTCCGGAACCACCTCCAGAACACCACTTCCGCACTCCGGGCCACAGGGGACGTTCGGCCCCTTCCCGAGTCCGAACGTCCCTCGCGCGCACGGCCCGTCCGGGCGGAGGGGTTCTAGGCTGGAGACATGCGCGGGGAGGCGGTCACCCTGTTCCTCTGCGGCGACGTGATGCTCGGTCGCGGCGTGGACCAGATCCTCCCGCACCCCGGCGATCCGGAACTGCGGGAGGCGTACGTCCGCGACGCCCGCGCCTACGTCGAGCTGGCGGAGGCGGTGAACGGGCCGATCCCCCGCCCGGTCGACCCTCCCTGGCCCTGGGGCGAGGCCCTGGAGACGCTCGACGAGGCCGCGCCCGACGCCCGGGTGCTCAACCTGGAGACCGGCGTCACGCGCAGCGACGACTTCGCGCCCGGCAAGGGCATCCACTACCGGATGGACCCCGACAACCTCCCCTGCCTGACGGCCGTCCGCCCCGACGTCTGCGTGCTGGCGAACAACCACGTCCTGGACTTCGGCCGCACCGGGCTGGCGGAGACCCTCGACGCGCTGGCGGACGCGGGCGTGGCGGTGGCGGGGGCGGGACGGAACGCCGACGCGGCGCGCCGCCCCGCGGCCGTCCCCCTCGACGGCGGGCGCCGGCTGTTGGTGTTCGCCCTCGGCACGCCCTCCAGCGGCATACCGCCCGGCTGGGCCGCGACCGGCGACCGGGCGGGCGTGGACGTCGTGGCCGAGCCGTCGCGGGCCGCCGCCGAGGCGGTGGCCGACCGGGTGCGGCAGATCAAGCGGCCCGGCGACGTGGCGGTCGTCTCGATCCACTGGGGACCCAACTGGGGCTACCGGGTCTCCGCCGACGAGGTCCGCTTCGCGCACGCGCTGATCGACGGCGGCGTGGACGTCGTCCACGGGCACTCCTCGCACCACCCCCGCCCCCTGGAGGCGTACCGGGACGGGCTCGTCCTGTACGGCTGCGGCGATCTGGTCAACGACTACGAGGGCATTGCCGGCTACGAGCGGTACCGGGACGACCTGCGGCTGCTGTACCTCGTCCGGCTCGATCCGGACGGCCGCCCCACCGGCGTGCGGATGGTGCCCTTCCAGGCCCGCCGGATGCGGCTGTGGCACGCCTCGGACGAGGACTCCCGGTGGCTGCGGGCGGTCCTGGACCGGGCCTGCCGCGACCTGGGCACGCACGTCGACCGCGAGCCGGACGGCACACTCGCCCTCCGGTGGTCCTGAAGGGGGCGCGGCACCGGCCCGTACGGGGCTCCCGCCCTCCCGACACCCGCCCGGCCGGGCGGGGCCCTCCCCTCCCGAGGCCCGCCGGCGTACCGCGGGCCGATGGGGGACGCACCGCTCCCCAACAGCCGGTGAACACGTGCCGAAAGCCCGACCGCCCCGCTTCATCGGGGCGGTCGGCGCTCGTATGTTTGTCGGCCCGGTCCATGGTCTCCACGGGGGAGGAGTGGCAGTGGACGTCTTCCGGTGGGAGATCATCCTCGCGGTGCTCGGTGTGGTGGTCCCGATCGCCGCCGCGCTCTACGAGTTCGTCTTCGTCGGCCGCAAACGGCTCGGCTACCGGGTGCAGATGGACACCACGGCGACCGACGCGGTCCACTCCCAGTACGCGGGCGCCCTCCAGCAGTTGCAGGACGGGGACGGCACGCGGCTGGTCGACCCGTCGTTCGTCCTGCTGCGCGTCGAGAACAACGGCGCGACCCACATCGACAACGACGACTACGCCGCCCTGCCCGACGACAAGGTCGGCATCCGCGTCAGGTTCCCCGGACGCAGGGTGGCCGGCATGGTGGTGACGGAACTCGGCGACGACTTCCTGCGCCCCTGCTTCGGCGAGGACTCGGGCCTGAGCGTGCGCGACGGCGTCATCGAACTCCCCAAGGTGCCGCTCAACCGCTCCGCGCACTACAAGGTGCTGGCCGCGCTGGAACGCACGGGGGAGGAGGAGAACGGGGCACGGGCCCAGTTCGCCCCTCCCGAGGTCGTCGGCGGCATCAAGGGCGGGGTCGGAAACGGGGGGATCCAGGAGACCAGGAGCCAGACGGGGACGTCCTGGCGGGCCATCGCGCTGATCTGCTTCCTCGTCCTGGTCGTCCTCGGCCAACTCGCCGTCTCGCTCGGCGAGGACGACACCACGGCCCCCCTGGACTGCGCCACGGGAACCCTCACCATCACCGGCTCCTCGGCCTTCAAACCCGTATTGCAGGACGCGACCGAGGCGTACCGGAAGACCTGTCCGGGAGCCGAGTTCGTCATCCGGACCGGCGCCGGCTCCGACGGTCTGGAGACGCTGGACCGGGAGGGGCGGAAGCAGGGCTCCTCGAGCCCCGCCCACCTGGCGTTCACGGACGGGGAGAAGGGGGAGGGCCACCCGCGGCTGCTGCCGCGCCCCATCGCCTTCTCCCTCTTCGCCCTCGTCGTCAACGAGGAGGCGGGCGTCCAGGACCTCTCCCTGGGGCAGATCGAGCGGATCTACGCCGGGGACGTCACCAACTGGGAGCAGTTGGGAGGCAACGACCTGCCGATCCGCCTCGTCGGCCGCGCGTACGCCTCCGGCACCCGCCGGGCCTTCGAGCAGAAGGTCCTCGGCGGCGTGCAGGAGCCCGCGCCGACCTCGGACGACTGCCGCAACCCCGGTCCCGGCGCGGTACCCGGCCCCGTCCGCTGCGAGCGGGGGTCCACCAGCGGGCTGCTGGACGCCGTCGAACGGATCCCCGGGGCGCTCGGCTACAGCGCGCTCGGGGAGGCGGCC
Organism: Streptomyces macrosporus; assembly: GCF_039533145.1. Classification (NCBI taxonomy): domain Bacteria; kingdom Bacillati; phylum Actinomycetota; class Actinomycetes; order Kitasatosporales; family Streptomycetaceae; genus Streptomyces; species Streptomyces macrosporus. Next base: position 73,869 of record NZ_BAAASZ010000024.1, on the reverse strand, counting down.
GAGCGCCGGGGCCTGCGGCTGGTGAGCATCGGCGGCCACCGCGCCGGCCCGGAGGAGGCCGACCACGGCGCCTACCCTTTCTGGGCGACCGAGTACGCCCACACCTACGGCGAGCCCCCGGCCGACTCCCTGGCGGCCGGCTTCCTGCGCTACCTGACGAACGAGGTCGGCAAGGACATCGTGCGCTCCCACGGCCACCGGCCCTGTGGCGAACTGCGGAACCCGGTGCTGTGCCGCCCCACGGAACAGGCGCGGCCCTCGCTCTCGCCCTCGGTCGCGCCCTCGCCCTCGTCCTCGCCCGGGGGAGGGGGAGGACGAGGGGTGACGGGCCGTCAGGCGGGTCCGCCGGCGGGCGGGACGAGGGACTCGGTGGTACGGGTGGCGGAGTCGTAGCCGCGGGCGGCCACGAGGAGGCCCGGCAGCGGACCGCGCAGCGGGGCGGGCAGCAGGTCGGCGTCCGGGAGGTCCCACGCGGCGCGGCGGGCCCGGCCGAGGGTGACGTGCGGCACCCACCGTCCGGGGGCGTGCAGCGGATTCGTCCGGCCCACCCCCGGCGATCCGGCCAGCGTCCGCCAGACCTCCCCGTGCAGGAACAGCAGTTCGGGATCGGGGCGGACGGCCCAGGCCAGCACCCGGACGCGCCCGGGGAACCGCACCAGCCCCTCCAGCCGGATCCGCACCGGCAGCGCCGCCTCCAGCACCTCCACCACCCGCGCCCGCACCGCGTCCGGCAGGGCCTCGCCGGTGGCCAGCGTGAGGTGGGGGCGGTTCGTCGGATGGGGGTGCCCCGCCTGGCTGGGCAGGCCCGCGTCGGCCAGGTGGCGCCACGCCCGCCGCACCGCCCGGTCGGTCGCGTCGTCCGGAAGCAGTTCCACGGTGCGCACACGGCCAGCGTACGGCCGCCCTCCCGGCTCTCCGGCGCACGAGCCCCCGCCGGCCGATTCCGTTCGCCGTGACGGGGGTTTCCGGGGGTATACGGACGTGCGCGGCGGAAAGGTCCGTCGACGATCCTGGGGGTGACACATGCCCGTCGAGAAGACGAGCGTGCTCGTGCTGGACTGCGCAGAGCCGGAGGGGCTGGCGGAGTTCTACGCCGGACTGCTGGGCGCCCGGGTGCGCCGGGGCATCGATCCGGACCTGGTCGAGGTGGTCGGACACGACGGGGTCCGCATGGCCGTCAGGCGGGACCACGGCCTGGCGCCCCCGAGCTGGCCCCGCCCGGACGACTCGCTCCAGGCGCACCTGCACGTCCTGGTCTCGCGGCACGACATGGACGAGGCGGAGCGCGAGGCGGTCGGCCTCGGGGCGCGCCCGATCGACACCAAGGACAACGGCGGGCCGCGCGACATCCGCCTCTACGCCGACCCGGCCGGGCACACCTTCGCCCTGGTGGCCCGCGAGGGCCGCACGGAGGACTGATCCGCGGGACCCACCGGGGTCGCCCGGGGCACCGGGGACGCGGCGGACGGCCGGCACCACCGGCGCCTTCGCGGTGGCCGACCGGAATCCGGGGGCCGGGCGCCTTCGGTGCTCGATGTGCCGCCGAATGGTCGACAGCGGTGTTCCCCCGCACGATGCTGCGGAGTACGACGGGGACCAGAAGTACCCGTGCACGATCGCCCGGTCCACCCTCGACCTCTACCAGAGGAGCACCCGCGTGACCCGGTTCCCCCGGTCCAACCCGCTCGTCGTCCCCGGCTCGCCGCCGGCCGTCGTCCCCCCGGCGGCGGCCTCCGCCGTCCTCCGGCGCCACCGGCGCACGGGCCCGGTCGCCGGGAGCGTGACGTGACGCGGAAGCCCCCCGGCGCCCCGCGCCGTCCCGAGACGCTGCTGGTGATGGACCCCGACACGCTGCGCACCCAGTTCGGCGAGACCGAGTGGGCCAGGCTCCGCGCCACCGCCTCCCTCGGAGAACCCGCCGCCGCCCACGAACTCGCCTCGCCCCCGGTGCGCGAGCGCCTGGCCGGGACGGAGGTGCTGATCACCTCCTGGGGCTGCCCCCCGCTGGACGAGGAAGTGCTGCGCGGCGCCCCGCGGCTGCGCGCCGTGCTCCACGCCGCCGGCAGCGTGCGCCACCACGTCGGCGACGCCGTCTTCGACCGCGGACTGCTGGTGACCACCGCCGCCGACGTCAACGCCGAACCCGTCGCCCACTACACCCTCGCCGCCGTCCTGTGGGCGTTCAAGAAGGCCCCGTTCCTGGCCGCCGACGCCCGCCGCCTCCGCGACGACTGGAGCTACCGCGACCGCCACGGAGAGCTGAGCGGCCAGGACCGCACGGTGGTGCTGGTGGGCTTCTCCCGCATCGGCCGTCGGGTCGCGCACCTGCTGCTCGGACTCGACCTGGCCCGGGTGCTCGTCGTCGACCCCGTCGCCGACCCCGACGAGATCCGCCGGGCCGGGGCCGAACCCGTCACCCTGGAACGGGCGTTGCCCCGCGCCGACGTGCTGAGCCTCCACGCGCCCTCCCTCCCGCACACCCGGCACATGATCGGAGCCGCCGAGCTGGCCGCGCTGCCGCCCGGCGCGGTCCTGGTCAACACCGCGCGCGGCGCCCTGGTGGACACCGCCGCACTGGAACGCGCCTGCGCCACGCGGGAGTTGTACGCGATCCTGGACGTCACCGACCCCGAACCGCTGCCGGCGTCCTCCCCGCTGTACGACCTGCCCAACGTGATGATCACCCCGCACGTCGCCGGCTCCCTCGGCTCGGAGACACGGCGGATGGCCGCGGCGGCGCTGGAGGAGCTGGAGCGGTACGCCGCCGGACTGCCGCCCCGCGCCCCCGTCACCCGACAGGCCCTGGAGGCGCAGGCATGACCCCCGACACGGCGGCGAACACGACCGCGGGCACGGCGGCGAACACGGCCGCGGGCCCGAGCGGGGGCGCGATGCCCCGCGAGGACCGCGCCCTCTCCCCGTACACCGGCTGGACCCGGCACCACTGGACCGCGCTCGCCGACCGCCTGCTCGCCGCCCTGGAGCCCCACCGCTCACCGGCCGGAGCCCGCATCGACCTGCCCGGACCGCACAGCGTCTCCGGCCCCGACTCCGACGGACTGGAGGGCTTCGCGCGCTCCTTCCTCCTGGCCGGCTTCCGCGTCGCGGGCGAGGGCGGCGCCGACCCGGGCGGACTGCTCGGACGCTACGCCGACGGCCTGGCCGCCGGCACCGACCCCGCCTCCCCCGAAGCCTGGCCCCGCCCCGACGAGGTGCCCCAGGCCAAGGTCGAGGCCGCCTCGATCGCCCTGGTGCTCCAGCTCACCCGGCCCTGGCTGTGGGACCGGCTCGACGACCGGGTGCGCGAACGGACGGTGGAGTGGCTGGCCACCGTGGTCGGACAGCCCTACCCGCCCATCAACTGGGTGTGGTTCCGCGTCGTCGTGGAGTCCTTCCTCCGCGAGGTCGGCGGGCCCTGGTCGGCCGACGACGTCGAGGCCGACCTCGCCGTCCACGCCTCCCTGCGGCGCGCGGACGGCTGGCTCTCCGACCACGCCGAGGAACGGGCCTACGACCACTACACCGGCTGGGCCCTCCACCTGTATCCGCTGCTGTGGACCCACCTGTTCGACGTCACCGGCACCCTCTGCCCACCCGCCCTGCGCGAGACGTGGGCCGCCGACCTGAGGCGCTACCTGGCGGACGCGGTACGGCTGGTCGGCGCCGACGGCTCGCCCCTGCTCCAGGGCCGCAGCCTGATCTACCGCTTCGCCGCCGCCGCGCCGCTGTGGGTCGGGGCCCTCACCGGCGCCACCGACCTGTCGCCCGGTCTGACCCGACGGGCGGCGAGCGGCATCGTCCGGCACTTCGTCGACCGCGGCGCCCCCGACGCGGACGGGCTGCTCACCCTGGGCCGGTACCACGCCTGGCCCGCGATGCGGCAGCACTACTCCGGCCCGGGTTCGCCCTACTGGGCCGCCAAGGGGATGCTGGGCCTGGCCCTGCCCGCCGACCACCCGGTGTGGACCGCCGGCGAGGAGCCGCTTCCGGTGGAGGAGGGCGATCAGGCCCGCGTGGTGGCCGCCCCCGGCTGGCTGCTGTCCGCCCGCCGCTCCGACGGCATCGCGGTGGTGGTCAACCACGGCACCGACCACGCCCGCCCGGGAACCACCGCCGCCGACTCGCCGCTGTACGCGCGGCTGGCCTACTCCACGGCCACCCTCCCCCCACAGACCGGCGCCACGCCGGCCGACCCGGTGGACAACACGGTGACGGTCGTCGACGAGCGGGGCCGAGCCACCCACCGGAGCGGCTTCACCACCCTCTACGCGCGGGAACTGCCCGGCGGAGTGCTCGCCGCGGCCTCCGCCGGGCCGGTGCGCTGGGTGGACGTCGACGACGGCACCCCCGACCACGGCTCCGGCCGCACCGGCCCGGTCACCCCGGGCCCGCACCTCACCGTCGCCTCGGTGGTGCGCGACGGCACGGAGATCCGACTGGTCCGGGTGGACGCCTCCGGGACGGCGACCGCCGCCGAGCGGGGGGACGCCCGGCACACCGTACGGATGGGCGGCTGGCCCGTCTCCTGCGCCGACGAGCCGCGCACCGACACCGCTTCGGGGGCACACGGCCCCGAAGCACGGGCGGTCGGCGGGGGGCTGTGCTCCCGTCTGCGGGCGCTGCGCGGACCGGACCGCGCGGGCGTCGCCGTGGAGTGCGGGGTCTCGCCGCTCGGCGCGTGGACGGCGACCCCGTGGCTGGCCACGAGCGGGTCCCTTCCGCTCGGCGAGGTCCTGGCCGCCCAGGTCGTCCTCGCCCGGGAGGCCGCCCCGGACCTTGGCCCGCCCCCCACCCTGTCCGTTCACCCGGACGGCCGGGGCGGCCACCGGGCCGGCCTGGTCTGGTCCGACGGTCTGACGACCGAGATCGAGCTCCCACCGGCCCTCCCCCCACACACCGCGGACACGACGGGAGATCCCCGTGAGGCGCGGGACGCCTCCGGCGACGGCCTCCCCGCCCGCCGGGACGACCGTCCGTCCGGACGGCAGTCCGCCGGTGTGGCCTTCGTCTCCGGGCAGGTGCGGGTCCCGGAGAGCGAGAACGTGACGGAGTGACCTCGGTTCCGCGGTCGTTCGGTTCGAGCGGCGCCTTCCCCGAGCCTCTGATATGCCTTGAATGCTGTCAAAAGGCATGAAACGACTGGAGGCCATCGTGTCCGAACGCAACACGCTCGCCCGCAGCCTGCACGATCTGGGAATGGGGGCATGGTTCGGAGGCTCCCTGATGGGAGCCGTCGGCCTGAACGGCGTCGCCCGCGAGTGGGAGGACGAGAGGACCGGGAACAGGATCGCGAGCATCGGATGGGCGAAGTGGACCCCGGCCAACGGGGTGGCCATCGCCGCCCACCTCGTCGGCGCCGTCTCCCTGCTGGCCTCCGAGTCCTACCGGGTGGGCCACCAGAAGGGAGTGGGGGCCATGTCGGTGGCCAAGACCGCCGTCACCGCCGCCGCTCTGGGCGCCACCGCCTACAGCCGTGCGCTGGGAAAGAAGATCGAGAAGGCGTCGGCGCCCGGCTCGGAGGAGGCCGCCGGGCAGGAGGAGCACCACATGTCCGTCGAGAGCACCGAGCGGCAACTGCGCTGGGTGCAGTGGAGCATCCCCGTCCTGACCGGGGTGCTGACCGTCATCAGCGCCTTCGCGGGCGAGCAGCAGCGGCCGTCGCAGCAGAGGCTCGGCATGCTGCGCAAGGCCGCCGAACGCCTGGACCTGGAGTGACACGCCGGCCCCCGGCCGTCCGAGACGTCGTGTTCGGCGGGGCGGACGGCGATGCGGACGGCCGGGGGCCGGGCGAAGCGACGGAACGTGCGGCGTGAACGCCGCACGACCGCACCGCCCGCGCGCCGAGGCGCCCTGGACAGGCGGCCGACCGTGGACGAGCCTGACGGAGGCGGCGCCCCGGACGCCGCCTCCCCACGGGGAACGCGCTCGGGAAAGGTGTGCGGATGAGGTTCAGTTACGTGTTACTCCCCGACCACCCGCTCCAGGAGTCCCTGGCGTCGATCAGGCTCGCCGACGAACTCGGCTTCCACGCCTGCTACGCGGCCGACGAGACCTGGCACAAGGACATGTGGCTGCTCTTCGCCGCCGCCGCCACGCAGACCGACCGCATCCGCTTCGGCCCCAGCCTGTCCTCCGTCGTCCTGCGCGAACCCACCCTGATCGCCCAAGCGCTGGCCACCCTCGACGAACTCTCCGGAGGCCGGGCCGAGGGCGTGCTGTCCTGCGGCAACTTCGGCCTGCTGGCCCAGTACGGCGTCGACTGGTCGCGCATCCGGCCGCTGTCGCGGACCAAGGAGGCGCTGCACGTGGTGCGCACCCTGCTGGACGAGGGGGCCATCACCCACAGCGGCGAATTCTTCACCTACGACGGGCTGTTCACCTTCGCCCGGCCCGTGCAGGACCACCTGCCCGTCAAACTCGGCGCGATGCGCGGCCCGAAGTCCTTCGAGGCGGCCGGGGAACTCTCCGACGGCTGCCACCACGCGCTGAGCTACACCCGCGAGGCGTACGAGTACGCCGTCCGGCACATCCGGGCGGGCGCGGAACGCGCGGGGAGGGACTGGCGGAGCCTGGACATCGGGGCCTGGGTCGTCTTCGCCACCGGACCGGACGGGGCCGCGGCCAAGGAGGCCGCCCGTTCGATGGTCGGCATCTACGCCTCCTCGATGCCGGAGGAGCAGGTGCGGCGCAACGGGGTCGATCCCCGGGAGTTGAAACCGGTGGTCGACGCGATCGCCGCGGGAGACCTGGCCCGGGGCATCGAACTGACCTCCCCCGAGGTCGCCGAGCGGCTGTCGGTGTCCGGCACCCCCGAGGAGTGCCTGGAGAAGATCCGCCGGGACATCGAGCCCGGCGGCGTCAACCACGTCATCTGCGCCGTCACCGACAGCGTCCTGGTCAAAGCCTTCACCGGCCGGGAGGTGGCCGGCGTGGCGAGCGTGGACGACCAACTCCGGCTGATCCACGACCACATCATGCCCGCCTGGGACTGACTCGGTCCGGGGCTTCCCCCGGGCCGGGGGAGGGGCGGTCGCGAGTGTCCTCCTGTTTCGAGCCGTTCCGCGCGGTTATCCGGACCCTCGAAGGATCCGCCCCGGCCGACGGCCGGGTACGCGGGCACGGTCTTCCGGCCCGCCGTCCCCAGGAGGTAGTCCATGGACCACTCGCGTGTGCCCGTTCTGGAGGCGCTGGAGGAGTTCCGGCGTCGGGGGGACGTGGCGTACGGGCCTCCCGGGCACAAGCAGGGCCGGGGCGTCGACCCCAGGGTCCTGGAGATTCTGGGGAAGGACCTCTTCCGCGACGACGTCCTCTCCCTCAACGGCCTGGACGACCGCCGCCAGTCGCAGGGGGTGGTCAGTCAGGCGGAGGAGCTGATGGCGGACGCCGTCGGGGCCGACAAGGCGTTCTTCTCCACCTGCGGCAGCTCCCTGTCGGTCAAGACGGCCATGCTGGCGGTGGCCGGACCGGGCGAGAAGATCCTGATCTCGCGCAACGCGCACAAGTCCGTGATCGCCGCCGTCATCGTCAACGGTGTCGATCCGGTGTGGGTGCACCCCAAGTTCGACGGCGAGCGGCACATGGCGCATCCGCCGGAGCCCGACGACGTGCGGCGGGCCCTCGAAGCCCACCCGGACGCCAAGGGCATGCTGCTGATCACCCCCACGGACTGGGGCACCTGCGCCGACATCCGGGGCGTCGCCGAGGTGTGCCACGAGCGCGACGTCGCCCTCATCGTCGACGAGGCGTGGGGAGCGCACCTGCCCTTCCACCCCGACCTGCCGGCGTGGGGCATGGACGTGGGGGCCGATCTGGTGGTCACCAGCGTCCACAAGATGGGCGGCGCCGTCGAGCAGAGCTCCGTCTTCCACCTCAAGGGCGACCGGGTCTCGCCCGACGTCCTCAAGCAGCGGGAGGACCTGCTGGGCACCACCAGCGCCTCCTCGCTGGTGTTCGCCACCCTCGACGGCTGGCGCCGCCAGATGGTGGAGCAGGGGCACGCCCTGCTGGGCACGGCGCTGCGCCGCGCGGCCCGCGTCCGCGAGGCGATCGCGGAGATGCCCGGACTGCGGCTGCTCGACCGGGAGGTCGTCGACGAGGGACTGGCGGCGGAGCTGGACCCGCTGAAGATCAGCATCGACGTGCGGGAACTGGGGATCAGCGGCATGCAGGCGGCCGAGTGGCTCCGCGCCAACCGCCACGTCGACATGGGCGCCGCCGACACCTGCCGGATCAACGCCCAGCTCACCCACGCGGACGACGACCGGACCGAGGAACTGCTGATCGAGTCGGTGCGCGCGTTGGTCGAGGGAGCCGACTCCATCGAGCGGCAGCCCCGGGCGAAGCTCCCCGAACCGGGGGCGCTGGAGCTGGAGCAGGCGGTCCTGCCGCGCGAGGCGTTCTTCGGACCGGCCGAGCAGGTCCCCGCGGAGAAGGCCGTCGGACGCGTCGCCGCCGAGATGCTCAGCCCCTACCCGCCCGGCGTGCCGGCCGTGGCCCCGGGCGAGGTGATCACCTCGGAGGTGGTGGAGTACCTGCGCAGCGGGGTCGCGGCGGGCATGCTGATCCCCGACGCCGCCGACCCCACGGTCGAGACCATCCGGGTGATGGCCCGCTGACCGTGCCGCACGGCCCCGGGCCCGTGCGGGGAGGCGGCGTACGGCCGCCCGGACCACGTGCCCGGCGCGGTACGGCCCCGCCGTGCGGGCCCCACCGGCGGCGACCGCCCGCCGGATGGCCGGCGCGTGTGCCGAGAACGGCGGCCCGGTGCTGCGCACGATCAGCACGGCCAACGAGGCGCGCGACATCGACCGCGTCCGGCGCGCGCTGGGGGAGGCCCGGATCTCGGTGTGGGGCGTCTCCTACGGGGCGTACGTCGGCGCCGTCCACGCCCGGATGTTCCCCCACCGCACCGACCGGGTCGTGCTCGACAGCAGCGGCGACCCCGATCCGAAGCGGGTGGCGCGCGGCCGGCTCGCCAACCACACGGGACGTGAGGCACGGTGGCGCCCCGCGGCGCCCCGTGCTTCACTCCCTGTGCGCGTCCCCCACGGGCGTCCCCGAAAGCCCGCGCCCCCGAAGGAGAGAACCCCCATGTCACCTCCCGCCCGGCGGACGGAAGACGACGAGCGCCCCTTAGGTGCCTCCCGGAGACGGTTCCTGAGCGGTTCGGCCGCGGCCGGCGTCGCCGCCGGCTCCCTGCTCCACGGCGCACCGCCCGTCGCCGCGGACCCCGCCGCGGACGGGGCGGCCGGCGCGGCGCACCCCGTCGAGGTGGAGTTCACGCTCAACGGAGAGCGGAGGAGCCTGACGGTCGACCCCCGCACCACCCTCCTCGACGCCCTGCGGGAGCGGTTGGGCACCACCGGCCCGAAGAAGGGCTGCGACCGGGGCCAGTGCGGCGCCTGCACCGTCCACGAGAACGGCCGTCCCGTCCTGGCGTGCCTGACGCTGGCCGCGACCGTGCGGGGCAAGGAGATCACCACCGTCGAGGGACTGGCCGAGAGGGACGAACTCCACCCCGTACAGGAGGCGTTCATCGACTGCGACGCCTTCCAGTGCGGGTTCTGCACCCCCGGCCAGATCATGTCCGCGGCGGCCCTGGTCGACAGCGGACGCCGCGTCACCGACGACCGGATCCGCGAGTACATGTCCGGCAACCTGTGCCGCTGCGGGGCCTACCCCAACATCGTCGACGCCGTCCGGCGGGCACAGGAACGGGGAGGGCGGCGCGGATGAGGGAGTTCGAGTACACCGCGCCCGACTCCACCGAGCGGGCACTCGCCCTGGCGGGCGACGACACGGCGTTCCTCGCCGGCGGCACCATGCTCGTCGACCTGATGAAACTCGGGGTGACGGCGCCCCGGCGGGTCGTCGACATCAACGCCCTCCCGATGCGCGGCATCCGGGCCGGCGCCGACGGGCTGCGGATCGGGGCCCTGGAGCGGATGGCCGACGTCGCCGACCACCCGCTGGTCCGGGAGAGGTACCCGATGGTCTCCCAGGCGCTGTCGGCCAGTGCCTCGCAGCAGATCCGCACCATGGCCAGCATGGGCGGCAACCTGCTCCAACGCACCCGCTGCGGCTACTTCCGCGACGTCTCCTCCCCCTGCAACAAGCGGGAGCCCGGCAGCGGATGCCCGGCCGTCACCGGCGCCAACCGCATGCACGCGGTCCTGGGCACGAGCGAGCACTGCGTGGCGACCCACCCCAGCGACGTGGCCGTCGCCCTCGTCGCCCTGGACGCCTCGGTGCGGCTGCGCGGCCGGAGCGGGACGCGGACGGTGCGGCTGGAGGACTTCTACCGCCTGCCCGGCACCACCCCGCACCTGGAGAACGTCCTGCGGCCGGGCGAGCTGATCACCGAGATCCTCGTGCCCCCGCTGCCGTGGGCCGGGCGCTCGACCTATCTGAAGATCCGCGACCGGCAGTCCTACGAGTTCGCCCTGTCCTCCGCCGCCGTGGCCCTGGACGTCCGCGGGAACACCGTCGTGGACGCCCGGGTCGCGGTGGGCGGCGCGGGCACGCGACCGTGGCGGCTGCCCGCGGTGGAGGCCGAACTCACCGGCCGCCCGGCGGACCCGACGACGTATCGGAACGCGGCGGCGCGGGCGACCGAGGGGATGCGACCGCTGACGGAGAACCGGTTCAAGACCGTCCTCGTCCGGCGCACCGTCGTGCGCGCCCTGTCGAGCCTGGGAGGCTGACGTGCGGAAGACGAAAGCGCTCGGTGCGTCCGTCGACCGGGTCGACGGCCGGCTCAAGGTCACCGGCGGGGCCGACTACGGGGCGGACCGCACCTTCGCCCGCCTCGCCCACGGACACCTCGTCGTCAGCACGGTGGCCAACGCCACCATCCGGGCCATGGACACCCGGAGGGCCGAGCGGGCCCCCGGCGTCCTGGCCGTCCACACCCCCTTCAACCCGCTGAGACTCCGCCCCGAGAGCTCCATGGGGCCGGTGTGGGTGCCGCTCCAGGACAGGGAGGTCCGCCACCACGGGCAGCCCATCGGCTTCGTCGTCGCCGAGACCTGGGAACAGGCCCGCCACGCGGCCGGGCTGGTCCGCGTCGAGTACGACGAGCGCCCCGCGGTGGTCTCCCTGGAACGCGGGCTGTCCGGGGCCGAGACGCCCGAACACGTCAACGGGATGCCCGCCCGCCTCACCGTCCTCGCGGACGGGGTCGCCTCCGTCGACGAGGCGCTGCGCGACAGCGAGGTCACGGTCACCGCCACCTACCACACGGCGCCGCAGGGACACGCGGCGATGGAGCCGCACTCGGCCGTGGCCGTCTGGGAGGACGACACGCTGACCGTCCACAGCAGCACCCAGGGCCTCCACTTCGCGGCGGCGGACCTCGCCATGGCGCTGGAGGTGGACCCCTCCCGGGTCCGGGTCCTCAGCCCGTACATCGGCGGCGCCTTCGGAGGGAAGATCGTCACCTACGCGCAGACCAAGCTCGCCGCGGCCGCCGCGCGGAAGCTGGGACGCCCGGTGAAGACCGTGCTCACCCGCGAGCAGGTCTTCACCGCCACCGCCACCCGCGCCGCCACCCGCCAGACCGTGACGCTGGGCGCCCGCGGGGACGGCACCCTCACCGCGATCAAGCACCACTGCTGGTCGGGCGGCCCCGCCGGGGGCGGCTTCGTCGAACCGGCCGCGCACACCACCTCGCGCCACTGGTACGCCGCGCCGAACATCGAGGTCGCCGCCCGGTACGTGCCCCTGAACGTCCCCGAGACCACGTACATGCGCGCCCCCGGCGAGGCGTCCGGCTCCTTCGCCCTGGAGAGCGCCCTGGACGAACTCGCGGTCAGGCTCAGGACGGACCCCATCGAACTGCGGATCAGGAACCACGCCGAGACCGCGCCGGACAGCGGCCTGCCCTGGTCGAGCAAGCACCTGATCGAGTGCTACCGCACCGGCGCCCGGCGCTTCGGCTGGCGGGAGCGCCCTCGCACACCGGGCTCGGTGCGGGACGGGGACTGGTACGTGGGCACCGGAATGGCCACGGCCGTCTTCCCGGCGCTCCGCCTCCCGGCCACGATGAGGGTCCGGTTCAACGCGGACGGCACCGCCGCCGTCTCCGGCGCCACCGCCGACCTCGGCACGGGCATGTGGACGGTGCTGACCGTCGTGGGGTCGGAGGCGCTGGGCATCCCGATGCACCGGATCAAGCCCGACCTGGGCGACTCCCGGCTCAGCGCCGCCGGGTTCATCGGCGGCTCCTGCGGCACCGCCAGCGTCGGGTCCGCCGTGCTGGCGGCGGCGACGGCCGCCAAGAAGGCCCTGGTCACCCTGGCCGTGGAGCACCCCCGATCCCCGTTCCACGGCCTGGACCCGGAGGAGGTGCGCTACGAGGACGGACGGCTCGTCGGGCCCGACCGCGACGAGGACTTCGGCGCGCTGCTCGCGGCGGTCGGCCGGCCCGGCGTCGAGGCCGAGGGGTCCGCGGGCCCGGGCGAGGAGACGCGGCGCCACGCCTTCGCCTCCTTCGGCGCCCAGTTCTGCGAGGTCCGGGTGAACCGGTGGACGTCCGAGATCCGGGTGTCGCGGATGCTCTCGGTGATGGACGTCGGCACGGTGGTCAACCGGAAGGCGGCCCGCAGCCAGATCCTCGGCGGCATGGTCTGGGGCATGTCCGCGGCGCTCCACGAGGGCCTGCACCCGGACGACGAGGGAGGCCGCTACGCCAACGCCAACCTCGCCGACTACCTGATCCCCGTCAACGCCGACGTCCCCGACATCGACGTCCACTTCCTGGACCACCCCGACACGCTGCACAACCCGCTCGGCGCGCGGGGCATCGGCGAGATCGGCATCGTGGGCGTCGCGGCGGCGATCGCCAACGCCGTCCACGACGCCACCGGCAAGCGGATCAGGGAACTGCCCATCACCTTGGACAAGCTGCTCGACTGACACCGTCCTCCGCGGCGGTCCCGCCCGGCCCGCCCGCACGGGCGGGCCGGGCCGCTCGGCGTCGGGAGACGGGCCGGACCGTGGCGGAGTCGGACCCCGCCACGGCCACCGCGTGGGTCACGTGGCGCGCAACCACTGCTGGTTGGCGCCGCCGGTGCAGGAGTACTGCGCGACACCCGCCATGTCGGCGGTGGACTCGTCCAGCACGTCCAGGCACCTGCCGCTGTGCGCGGCGACCAGCCGGACGTACCCGCCGCCCGCGTCCTCCACGCGCCACCGCTGGTGCGCGCCGTCGGCGCAGGACTGCTGTTCCACCCGCGCGCCGTCGGCGGCCGAGGCGCCGCGCACGCCCAGGCACATCGAGCTGTGCCGGGCCGTCAGCCACACCTGGCCGCCACCGGCGTCCCGCAGCCAGAACCGCTGGTTGGCGCCGCCGTTGCAGGAGTACTGCACGGCCGCGACGCCCTCGGCGAAGGACTTGTCCGGCACGTCCAGGCACTTGGAGCTGTGCCGGGCCGTCAGCGTCCGGTACGGGCCGCCGGAACCGGCGACGGTCCCCGTCGCCGTGTCGATGGTCAACTCCGGATACCAGTCCATGGTCATGCTGGTGGACGTGGGGAAGGACAGCGGCAGCCACACGTAGCGCGAGTCGTTGACCGTGCCGCCGAAGGAGTTGCCCCACCGGTCGCCCAGGTAGAGGTACGAGGTCGTCCGGCTTCCCTGGACGGGCAGGACGAACGCGGTCTGCGAGCCGTACGCCGTCGCGTCGCCGACGTTCCGCATCGCGCTCCACGGCCCGGCGAGGGACGTGGCGGTGGCGTACTTCTGCTGGTTGGGGGACCAGCCGGTGGCGCCGGAGGTCAGCATGAAGTAGACGCCGTCGCGCTTGAACAGGGCCGGGGCCTCGCGGTGACCGCCCGGCCAGGGGTTGGCCACCAGCGAGGCGACCTGCGTGTAGTCGTCGGTGAGACGGTAGAGGTGGAGGTCGTGGTTCTCGCGGGCGGCGGAGACCATGTAGCCGGTGCCGTCGGTGTCGGTGAAGACGGTGATGTCGCGGGACATGTGCCCCAGCGGCCGGAAGGAGCCGCGCCAGGCGTAGTCGCCGTCGACGGTGTCGGAGACGGCGACGGCCGCGCGGGCCTCGCCGTAGTCCCGGCCGTTCTCCTTGTGCATCCACATCACGAACCGCCCGGTGCGCTGGTTGTACATCACCTTGGGCCGCTCGATGTTGGCGACGGCGAGTTCGGAGGCGCTCCGCTGGGTCAGCACGTGGCGGCGGAACTCCCAGTTCTTCAAGTCCGTGGAACGGTAGGCGGAGACCGCCCGGAAGGTGTTGTCGGCGTTGCGGTGCTCGCCGAACCAGTAGTAGTACGCGCCGACCTTGAGGACGCCGCCGCCGTGCGCGTGCAGCGGGTCCCCGGAGGTGTCGGTGAACCGGACGCCGTTGAGGATCGTCACGGGGGCGGCCTGGGCGCCGCCCGGAACCGCCAGGGCCGCGGTCACGGCCAGGCACAGGGCCGACAGGAAGAGGCGTAACCGGCTCATAAGGCGTTCCCTTCCACCGGGTTTTCCGCCGGGTTCTCCGCCGGGTTCTCCGTCGGGCTCGTTCCGGTGGGTCCGTGTGGGGGCGTGCGGAAACGGGGCATCTGCGGCTCTCCTCGGGAGACTTGGGGCGTGGGGACGGCGCGGGGTGCGGAGTCCCGGCCGTGAGCTTCCCGATTTTCCGGCCGGGCACACCGGCGGAACGGCCTCCCCTCTTGACGGAAGGGCGGCCACTGGCATGCAATATATTGCATGCCGATTCCCCGGAGCCGAGGGCTCGTCGTCCGGCCCCTCCTGCGGGAGCGTGCCTACCAGGCGATCCGCGACGCGATCGTCGACGGCACGCTCGCCCCCGGCGAGCGCCTCCACGACGCCGATCTGGTGGAGTGGCTGGGCGTCAGCCGCACCCCCGTCCGAGAGGCCCTGGCCCGGCTCGAACAGGCCGGGCTGGTGCGGACCAAACCCGGCAGCCACACCATCGTCAGCCCACTGGACGCCCGCGCCGTCCGCGACGCCCAGGCGGTGGTGGCCGCCCTGCACGGGGTGGCCGTCCGGGAGGCGGTGCCGAACCTGTCCACCGCCGAACTGGACGCCATGCGCGAGGCCAACGCCCGCTTCGCCGACGCACTGCGCCGCGGTGACGTCGAGGCGGCGCTCGCCGCCGACGACGACTTCCACGCCGTCGCGGTCACCGCCGCCGCCAACCAGGCGGTGCGGAGCGTCCTGGATCAGTACACGCCGGTGCTGCGCCGGGTGGAGCGGCTGCGCTTCTCCTCGCTGAGCGGACGCGGTTCGGTGGCGCAGCACGAGCGGATCGTCGCGCTGTGCGAGGACGGGGACGCCGAGGGCGCGGCCGAGGCGACGCGCGCCAACTGGCACACACTCGTCCCCCTGTTGGACACCCTGCCGTCCGAGGAGTAGCGGCAGGAGGGGCCGCGGCCCCGCGTTGACGGCAGCCCGGCCGCCCCGGGCGCACCCCCGACAAGGAGCCCACCGTGTCCCTCGACGACTTCGAACGGTACCCCCTGCTGTTCGGTCCCAGCCCGATCCACCCGCTGGACCGGCTGAGCGACCTCCTCGGCGGAGCCCGCATCTGGGCCAAGCGCGAGGACTGCAACAGCGGACTCGCCTACGGCGGCAACAAGACCCGCAAACTGGAGTACCTGGTGCCCGACGCCCTCCGGCAGGGCGCGGACACCCTGGTGACCATCGGCGGCGTGCAGTCCAACCACACCCGGCAGGTCGCCGCCGTGGCCGCCCGACTGGGACTCAAGGCCCGCCTGGTCCAGGAACACTGGGTGGACTGGCCGGACCCGGTCAACGACAAGGTCGGCAACATCCTGCTCTCCCGCGTCATGGGCGCCGACATCGAACTCGTCGACGCCGGTTTCGACATCGGCTTCCGGGACAGCTGGCAGCGGGCCCTGGAGGACGTACGGGCCGCCGGCGGCACGCCCTACGCCATCCCCGCCGGGGCCTCCGACCACCCGCTGGGCGGCCTGGGATTCGCCAACTGGGCACGTGAGGTGCAGGCGCAGGAGCGGGAACTGGGCGTCTTCTTCGACACCGTGGTGGTGTGCAGCGTCACCGGCAGCACCCAGGCCGGGATGATCGCCGGGTTCGCCGGCCAGGACCGCCCGCGCCGGGTGATAGGCATCGACGCCTCCGCCGAACCGGCCAAGACCCGCGCGCAGGTGGAGCGCATCGCCCGCGGCACCGCCGAACTCATCGGCCTCGGGCGGGATTTGAAAGACGAGGAGATCACCCTCCTGGAGGGCTGGGCGGGCGAGAAGTACGGCGTTCCCGTCGAGTCGACCCTGGAGGCCATCCGCCTCACCGGCCGTACCGAGGGCGTGATCCTCGACCCGGTCTACGAGGGCAAGTCGATGGCCGCGCTCATCGACCTGGTGCGCGACGGCGAGATCCCCGAGGGCTCCACCGTCCTGTACGCCCACCTCGGCGGACAACCCGCCCTCAACGCCTACAGCGGCCTGTTCCACTGACGGGCCGTCCCGTGCCGTGGGTCCCCTCCGCCCGCCGGAGGGGACCCACCGCGACCGGTCACGGCTTGCGGGCCACACCGCAGTAGAAGGCCACCTCGTCGGGGAGCTCGCCCGTCGGCGAGGGCTCCGGACGCCACCGCGAGCACGACACCACACCGGGCTCCAGGAGCTCCAGGCCGTCGAAGAACCGGGCGACCTCCTCGGGGGTGCGCTGGTGCAGCTTCGGCGTGCCGACGCTGTTCCAGTACTCGACCGCCGCGTCCACGTCGTCCAGGCCCGGCGCGGTGATGGTGTGCGACAGCACCAGGTAACTGCCGGACGGGACGCCTTCCATGAGCCGCCTCACGATCGCCCGGGCCCGCTCGGTGTCCTCGACGAACATCACGATGCCCAGCAGCATGACCGCGACCGGCCGGGTGAAGTCCAGCGTCCTGGCCGCCTGGGTCAGGATGGTGTCGGGGTCGTGCAGGTCGGCGTCGAGGTAGTCGGTGGCGCCCTCGGGGGAGGAGGTGAGCAGGGCCCGGGCGTGCGCGAGGACGATGGGGTCGTTGTCGGCGTAGACGATCCGGGCCTCGGGCGCGATGCGCTGGGCGACCTCGTGGGTGTTGTCGGTCGTGGGCAGGCCGGTGCCGATGTCCAGGAACTGCCGGACGCCCGCCTCTCCCGCCAGGTGGCGGACCGCACGGCCCAGGAACGCCCGGTCGGCCCGGGCGTACTCGAGGATGCCCGGATGAATCCTGCGCACCTGGTCGCCGGCGGCCTTGTCGACCTCGTAGTGGTTCTTGCCGCCCAGCCAGTAGTCCCACATCCGGGCCGAGTGCGGCACGGTCGTGTCGATGCGCGACGACACCCGGTCGGGAGCGGACGTTCCGTCAGCCATGAGGGCCCCTTCTGCGATCATGCGGTTGTCTGCCGCCAACCTATTCCCACAACTCCCCTGCGTCACAGGGCCTTTCGAGGACGAGAGACTCCCGGTGCGCCGGTGGCGAGCACGACGGCCCCGGTCTCGACGCGGGACTCGAAACGGCACCCGGCACGGAAGCGGCCCTGCGGACCGGTCGCCTCCCCGGCGTGGGCGACGGCCGCGTCGCCGGGGTCCACGACGCCCGCCCGAACGCCGGGAGTCGGGAGTCGGGAGTCGGGAGTCGGGAGCCGAGCGTACGGGCGGGCTCGGCGGCGGGGCGCACGCGTGCACGGTGGCGGGCACGCGCACGTCGTCCGTCACGGCCGGCGAACTCGAACGCGCGCCGGCCCGGACCGGACCGTCACGGCTCCAACCGGGCGAGCTCCCCGATCTCCAGCGCGACGTAGAGGGCGCCGTCGGGCCCGAAGGCCAGGCCGTGCGGCTCCGAGGAGGGGACCGGCAGGTCGTGCTCCTCGACACGGCCGTCGGGGCCGATGGACCCGACGCGGCCCGCGCCCCACTCGGTGAACCACAGGGTGCCGTCGGGTCCGGTGGTGATGGCGTGGGGCCGGCAGGCGCGGTCGGGGAGGGCGAACTCCGTCACCCGGCCGTCGACGGTGACGCGGCCGACCAGTCCGGCCCCGATCCCGACGAACCACAGCGCGCCGTCCGCGCCGCACGTGATGCCGACCGGCGCGGTGCCCTCGGTGGGAAGCGGGTGGAGCGCGATGTCCCCGTCGAGGGAGATCCGGCCGATCGCGTTCGCCTGGTTGAGGGTGAACCACAGCGCGCCGTCGGGACCGGCGGTGATGGCCGACGGGAAGGAGCCGGTGACGGGCAGCGGGAACTCCGTGACCCGCCCGTCGACGGTGACGCGGCCGATCCGGTCGGTGCGCGTCTGGGTGAACCACAGCGCGCCGTCGGACGCGCACGTGATGCCGAACGGGCCGCTCTCCGGGGTCGGGAGGGAGAACGCGGTCGTCCGCCCGTCGGGGGTGACGCGCCCGATCCGGTGGTCCTGGTACCGGGTGAACCACAGGGCACCGTCGGGGCCGGGCGTGATCACCGACGGTCCGCAGGTCGCGGAGTCCAGCCGGTGGACGTCGAGCCGGCCGTCGGGCGTCAGGCGGGCGATCCCTCCGGTGTGGACCAGCGTGCACCACAGCGCGCCGTCGGGACCGGCGGCGACGGCGTAGGGCCCCGAGGCGGGGTCGGGGACGGGTATGCGCTCGACGGAGACGGTACGGCGGGTCAACAGGGCTCCTTCGGGTGGGTGGACGTGGACGGGGAGGGCGGGGCGTGCCCGGTGCGGCGGGACGGCGGGGCCGGGCGGTCAGAGCGCGGCGGCGTGGACCGGGCGCAGCTCCAGCCGGCCGCCCCGCCACCGCCGGCGCAGCAGGCGGTCGTGGCTGACGACGACGAGCGCGCCCTCGTAACCGGCCAGGGCCGCCTCCAACTCCTCCGTCAGGGCGGGGGAGAGGTGGTTGGTCGGCTCGTCGAGGAGCAGGACGTCGACCGGTTCGTCGATCAGCCGCGCCAGGGCCAGGCGCTGCCGCTGCCCCGTGGACAGGCCCTCGACCGGTACGGAGAACCGGTCGGGCGCGAACAGCCCGAGGGAGAGCAGCCGCTCGGCGTGTTCGTCGGCCGTCCCCGTCCGGCCGCGGGCGAAGGCGTCCAGCACGGTCTCGCCCGGCCGGGCGGGGACGGGGTCCTGGGGGAGGTACCCGATCCGGCCGCGGCGGGTGACGCGTCCGCCGTCGGGCGGGAGTTCGCCGGCCAGGACGCGCAGCAGGGTGCTCTTGCCCGCCCCGTTCGGCCCGGTGACCAGCAGCCGCTCGCCCGCCGCGACGGCGAGGTCCGTGGGGCCGAGCCGGCCGGTGACGGTGACGCCCTCGGCATCGAGCACGGCACCCTCCGAACCCGCCGGGCGGTCGGTGCGCAGCACGGGGGAGAACCGCAGCGGTTCCGGGGGAGGCGGCACCGGCTCCGCCAGGAGACGGCGCAGGCGCTCCTCGGCGTTGCGCACCCGGGAGGCGAGGGACTGCTGCACGCGCCCGCCCGCCCGGTCGTAGGCCATCTTGTTGCCGTCCTTCATCGCCCGGCCGGGGGCGACCCGGCGGGCGGTGGTCGCGGCCGTCTCGCGGAGCCGGTCGACGTCGGCCCGCCACCGGGCGTGCGCCTGGGCCCAGCGCCGGCGGGCGGCGGCCTTCTCGGCGAGGTGGCCGGCGTAGCCGTTGCCGTACCGGACCACGGTGCGGCGGTCGGCGTCCACCTCCAGCAGGGAGGTCGCGACGCGGTCGAGGAAGATCCGGTCGTGGGAGACCGCCACGGTCGTGCCGTGCCGGGTGCGCAGGTGCTCCTCCAACCAGGTCAGGGCGTTGTCGTCGAGGTGGTTGGTCGGCTCGTCCAGCAGCAGCACCTCCGGTGAGGCGGCGAGGAGGGACGCCAGGCGCAGCCGGACCCGTTCGCCGCCGGAGAGGTCGCCCACCGCGCGGTCGCGGCGCAGCCGCCCCAGCCCGAGGCCGTGCAGGGCGCGCTCCACCCGGGCGTCGGCGTCGTAGCCGCCGCGGAGTTCGAAGACCGTCAGCAGCTCCCCGTACTCGGCCAGGTGCGACTCGTCGCCGTCGGCCATCGCGGCCTCCAGGCGGCGCATCCGGTCCTCGATCGCGCGCAGCTCGCGCAGGGCGTGGTCGACGGCCTCCCGGACGGTCAGGTGCGGTGGGAGGTCCCCGTCCTGGGCGAGGTGACCGACGCCGCCCGCGGCCTGGACGACGACCTCTCCGAGGTCGGGTTTCTCCCGGCCGGCCAGCAGGCGCAGCAGGGTGGTCTTGCCGGACCCGTTCTCGCCGACGATTCCGGTGCGCTCACCCGCGGCGAGCGAGCACGTCACCGAGTCCAGGACGGTGCGGTCGCCGTAGGTCTTGGTGACGGAGAGAGCGGTGATCTGCGTGGGCATACGGGACCTCCGAGGCGTTCGGGAACGGTGCGGCCGACCAGGACCGCGGGACGGGGAGAACGCCTCGGAAGAGCACGACCGACTCCTTAAAGCGACAACAGTTGTGTTATGATGCTGCCATGGTCCCGTTCCTCCGGGCAACCCGGTTTTCCGCATGACCTCCGTCACCTCCGTCATCTCCGTCGCCGGTCGGAACCCGGACGACGGCGACCGGCCGGTGCCCGCCCGCCGTCCGGGAGGCCGCAGCGCCCGCGTCCGCGCGCGGGTCCTCGACGCGGTCCGCGTCCAACTGGTGGAGCACGGCTACGACGAGCTGACCGTGGACGCCGTCGCCGCCCGCGCGGGCGTGCACCGCACCACGGTCTACCGGCGCTGGCGCGACGTCGGCGGCCTGCTCGCCGACGTCCTCGACACGGCGGGGGACGACGACTGGCGACCGGAGGACACCGGCGACCTGGAAGGGGACCTGGCGGCGCTGAACCGCGAGGTCCAGGAGGCCCTGACGGCCCGGCCGTCGGTCACCGCGGCCCTGATCGCCGCCTCGTTCCGCTCCGCCGAGGCCGCCGACGCCCTGCGGCGCTTCTGGGCGGACCGGTACACGCGCTGCGAGGTCGTCGTCGACCGCGCGGTCCGGCGGGGGGAGGTCCCGGAGGGCACCGACGCGCGCCGACTGCTGGTCGCCGCCACCGCGCCGCTCTACCACCATCTGGTGCTCCTGCGCATGCCGCCCGACCCGCGGCTGCCCGGCCACGCGGCCCGGTCCGCCGCCCTCGCCGCGTCCGCCGGCGCCTTCGCGGAGCCGTGAGGGCGGCGGCCGGCGATCGACGGCCGGGCCGTCCCCTCCCGCAGTAGCCTGGACCACGACCCCGACGTCGCCGGGGACCGGGACGGGAGACGAGCGCCCGCCGGCCCCGCGACCGAAGCCCTTGCAGTGCGGGGAGGGCCCATGACGCCACCGCGGTCAGGCACGGCGAACCGGCATCCGGGCGGCGCCCCGGGCCCCGACCGGGCCCGCGAGGCGCGCGAGCGAGGCTGACATGGGCGAGTGGTTCCGGCACACCATCGTGGACACCGGCCGGCTGCCCCTGTTCTGCTTCTTCACCGCCATGATCCTCGGCTTCGCGTTCATCCGGTTCTCGACCCGGATGATCAGGGCCGGGGTCGGCTGGTGGCCGGGGAACGTCACACCCGGCGGCATGCACATCCACCACGTGGTGTTCGGCGTGGTGATGATGCTGCTCGGCGGGGTCGTCGGCTTCGCCGTCCCGGACGACCTGCCCGGCTGGCGGGCCGCCGCGGCGGCACTGTTCGGCATCGGGTCGGCGCTGGTGTTGGACGAGTTCGCGCTGATCCTGCGGCTGCGCGACGTCTACTGGTCGGAAGAGGGGCGCCTGTCGGTCGAGGCGGTGTTCGTGGCGCTCGCGATGATCGGACTGCTGTTGATCGGGGAGCGTCCGGTCTTCGTGAGCGACTTCGTGGAGGCCGCGGGCGAAGGCGGCGCCGAGGAGTGGGCCCTCGGCTTCGGCCTGGCCGCGTTCAACGCCGGCCTGGCCGGGATCACCCTGTTCAAGGGGAAGTTCTGGACGGGCTTCTTCGGCCTGTTCTTCCCGATCCTCCTCCTGGTGAGCGCGGTGCGGCTGTCCCGGCCGAACGCCCCCTGGGCACGGTGGCGCTACCACCGGCCCGGCGTCCGGGCGAGCCGCAAGCTGGAGCGGGCGACCCGGCGCGAGCGGCGCGTCCGACAGCCGCTCGCGCGAGCGGCCGACCGGCTGTCGGACCTGGTCGCCGGCCGTCCCGATCCCGGCGACACGGGCCGGACCGAGGACGCCTCGCGCGGCGGCACGGCCTCCGACCGGTCGGCGGACGAGGCGCGGAAGACCGCCGACCGGTCCCCTTGAGACCGTCCCACCAGGGCGTTCGCCTCGCCGTGGGGGGTGCGTGTGCGAGGCCCCGGAAGAGCCGCACGCCGAGATGTTGAAATTTGAACAGAATGGGTCTACGGTTGAATTCGTTGAACATTCAACCGCCTCGGCGGAAGGCCGTGGCGCACGCCTCTTCACAGGAGATCGTCATGGGTCTGTTCGGCCGCAAGAACACCGCCACCGTCGCCCCGGCCGCCCCCGCGGCCGTCAATCCCGACCTGGCCGCCCTCACCGGCGACTACACCCTCGACCCCTCGCACACCACCCTCGGCTTCACCGCCCGCCACGCCATGGTCACCAACGTCAAGGGCGCCTTCCAGGAGTTCGAGGGCACCCTGCACCTCGACGGCTCCGACCCGTCGAGGTCCACCGCCTCGCTCGACATCAAGATGGCGAGCGTCGACACCGGCTCCGCCGACCGCGACGCCCACCTGAAGGGCCCGGACTTCTTCGACGTCGAGAACCACCCGGTGATGACGTTCCGCTCCACCGGGGCCGAGGCCCTGGGCGGCGACGACTACCGGATCACCGGCGACCTCACCATCCTGGGCACCACCCGGCCGATCACCATCGACCTGGAGTTCAACGGCGCCGCCAAGGACCCGTTCGGCAACGAGCGCGTCGGTTTCGAGGGCAAGGCGGAGCTGCTGCGCTCCGACTACGGCCTGACCTGGAACGCCGCGCTGGAGACCGGTGGGATGCTCGTCTCCGACAAGATCAAGCTCCACTTCGACCTCTCCGCGATCAGGAACGCCGCCTGAGCCGCCCGGCCGCGGCGAGCGGAGGGAACGGAGCGGACGGAGAGTGCCCGGGGGCGTACGGCAGTGGCCGTACGCCCCCGGTGTCGTGAGGGGCGGGCTAGAAGGCCGGCACCCAGTACGGTTCGAGCGTCATGGTGCCGTTGCCGCGCGCTCCGGCGACCTGCCCCGTGGTGCCCCGGGCGAGGGTGTACCAGGAGTCCACGTAGTCGGGGTCGTCGGTCCACCAGTCGTCGGGCACGGCGTCCAGGACGGCGTTGACCAGCGGAACGTAGGCGCCCAGGTCCGTGACGGCGAGCAGGGCGTCGGCGACGGCCTTGGCGAGCGACCGGTAATCGGTGCTGCCGTCCTCCTCCATCATCACGACGTCGGCGAGGTCGTACTTGTAGAACGACCAGTTCACCAGGGCCTGGTTGGGGTGGTACGTCCGCCCGTCCGTGTCGAGGTAGGGCATGTCGACGGGGTCGACGCGCACCGTGCCGTCCCGGCCGAAGCCGGTCACCAGCGAGTAGATCTCGGCGTCGCCCTTGGCCCAGGGCTCGTGGTCGTCGGAGAGCCGGATCGAGGTGATCCGGCTGGTCCAGAAGCCGTCGCCCGCGGCGCTCGCCGACGCCGCCGGCTCGACGGCCGACGACAGGCCGCGCCGGGCGAGTTCCTCGCGCAGGACGGACAGGCCCGCGGCGACGGCCCGGTCGGCGTCGACGTCGACCACGTAGACGGGGCGCTCGGGGACCCGCCGCGCGTCCAGCGCGTGGGGGCGGCCGGCGCTGTCGTAGGCGGTCACCGTCGCGGCGTCGTCGTCGCCTTCCGCGGCGGCCACCAGCGGCTCGGCCCCGGCCCGGAGGGCCTGGCGCATGGAGTCGTCGGCGAGGCGGAGCCGCAGCAGGGAACCGGTGTCCGGGGCGAGCCCCTTGGTCTTGGCGAGGGCCCGGTCGGCGCCGACGATCACCGGCGCCACCCGCTCCCCGGCCGTCGGGGCGGCCTTCCGCGCCAGGGCGGCGAGATCGACCTCGTCCGAGGCGAGGGCCGCGTCCCGCACCCGGGCGCGCCAGGCGGTTCCGGAGAGGGAGACGGCGAGCGAGCGCGCCGCGCCGTCCGCGATCGCGGCGACGTCGGTGGCGGCGTCGGTGGTGGCGTCGGCGGTGGTAGTGGTGACGGTGGTCTCCGGCGGAGCGGGGAGCCGGTCGGCGGACGCCGAGGCGGTCCCCTGGGCGACGACGAGACCGAGAGCGGAGAGGGCGGCGCACACGACTGCGGTTCCGTACCGGTGTCCGGTCACGCGGGCCTCCTGGAGGAGTGGGGTTGGAGGAGCGGGGGATGCGTGGTGCGGGATGCGGGAAGAGGTCCGCGACGGTTTCCCGCGCCGAGAATCTATGCGGGTAGAACCGTCGCGCCGCTCAGAATGACGTCGCCATGACAACAAGGCAAGGTGTGCGTTCGCGCCACGCGGCACGCCGTTCGGGAGCGCTCTCCCGTCGGGACGCGGGCCGGAATGCCGGAAACGGTGAGTTCCCGCGGGGTGTTCGCCCGGTTCGCCCCGTGTCTCTCCGGTGACCGGTTCGAAGCGCTCGACGGCCCGGGCGGAGGCGGGGAAGGCCGGCGGACATTGACGTCAAGTCCACTTGAGATTCTAGGTTCGCCGTGACGATTCGACACGTGATCGACATCCGAACGGAAGGATCGACGGTGGAGTACTCGCACGACGACGCGGAACTGGTCCGGCAGCCGATCGGCTACTGGAGCTGGGCCGCGCACAAAGCCGTCGTCACGTACATCCGCGCCGGACTGGCCGAGTACGGGATCAGCCAACCCCAGTGGTGGGTCCTGAGCCAACTCGCCGACGCGGGCGACGACGGCCGGACCCGCGAGCAGGTGTTCGCGGTGCTCCGCGGTTACCTGGACGTCGGGGGCGCCCTCGGCCCGGAGACGGACGCCCTGGTCGACCGGGGCCTGGTCGACACCGGCGACGACGGCCGCATGCGCCTGACCTCCGAGGGGCGGGCCGTCCACCGGACGTGCGCGCGGCGCCAGGCGGCCATGCGGGAGCGGATCCACGAGGGCGTCACGGACGAGGAGTACCTCGTCACCCTCAAGGTGCTCCAGCGGATGATCCACAACGTCGGCGGCCGGGCCTGGCACCACTGACGGTCCGTCGCGAACCGGCCGTTCCCGGCACGCCCGTGCCGGGAACGGCCCGTGGTGCGGGGACGGTCAGAAGTCGTCGGGCGTGCGGAGCCGGTCGCGGATCCACACCCCGGCCTCCTTGAGCACCGAGGTGCCCGTCCAGACGGAGTCCGCGGCGCAGGTGCCCTGCCGGAAGACGGCACCGGAGCGGTGGTCGTCGGAGAAGTTCCAGTTGACCCAGCCGATCTTCTTCCGGGCCATCAGGTCCAGGTACCGCTGCGCCATGGCGAAGTCGTTCGGGCCCTCGCCCGCGTAGTCCTGCGTGCCGAACTCCGTGACGAACACGGGGAGTCGGTCGGCCGCGCGGGAGAGCGTCTCCAGGTACGCGTCGCGGTGCGAGGCGGCGTAGAAGTGGAACGTGTACATGATGTTGGAGGCGCGCACGGGGTCGTTCACGACCTCCCGCTCGTCCGAGCCCTCGGAGACGCCGAACGAGGACCAGGCGCGGGTGCCGACCAGCACCACGCCGTCGGGGTCCTGGGCGCGGACGACCGGGACGATCCGCTCGGCGTAGTCCCTGATGCGGGACCAGCTCACGCCGTTGGGTTCGTTGGCGATCTCGTACAGGACGTTGGGCTTGTCCCCGTGGCGCCGCGCGATCTCGGTGAAGAAGGTCCTGGCGCGGTCGAGGTTGTGGTGCGGGTCGCCGGGGCTGAGCATGTGCCAGTCGACGATCACGTACAGGCCCCGGTCGGTGGCCTGCTCGACGATCCGGTGGACGAGGTCGGTGAACCTCCGGGGGTCCGTCTCGTAGCCGCCCTCCTGGACGTAGGTGGACACCCGCAGCACGTCCGCGCGCCAGTCGCCGGCGAGGGCGTCCAGGGAGCGGTCGGTGACGCAGTGGGCGTACCACTGGGTGCCGTGGGTGCTCATTCCGCGCAACTGGACGGCTCTGCCGTGGCTGTTGCACAGCTTGGTGCCGCAGACGGCGAGACGGCCGTTGAGGGCGACCGGCGAACCGGGCGGCGCGGCGGCCTCGCCGGCGTCGGGCCCGGGGGCGGCCGTGGCGGCGGGGGAGGGGCCGAGAAGAACGGTGGAGGCGAGTGCCGCCGTGACGGCGAGCAGGCGCTTGGCGCGTATGCGCAGAGAAGCGGGCATCTCTGACTGCTCCTTGGCCGAATGTGGGGGGAAAGGTTTCGGTCCTGCCCGAAGAAAAGCGTTAGGAACCTTTCCTGTCAATGGGATGGACCGAAACCCGCACTCGTCGGCGAACCGACGTGGCGCGCGGCGGTCGCATGACGGCGACGTGCGGGGGTAAACGGACGGGTGTCCGCGCGAAGTGGCGGAGAATGGCGGGCACGGGGGGCGGGAACCATGGACCGGATGACACTGGGTGACGCGCGCGACTCGGCATCGACGGGCCCGAGGCTGCGGGCCGGGGCGGCCTACGACGGCGAACCGGGGTCCATCGCGGACGCCCGGCAGTTCGTCACCGGCTTCCTGACCAGAGCGCGGGTCGTGCACGGGTTCCCCGTTCCGCGGCGGACGATCGACACGGCCCGCCTGGTCGTGAGCGAACTGGTGACCAACGCGTGCAAGTACGCTCCCGGCCCTTGTGTGCTGGACCTGGAGCTGGACGAGGGGGTCCTGGAGGTCACCGTGTGGGACGGCAACCCCAGGCTGCCGATCACCCGCGCCGCCGAGCCGGGCAGGGTCGGCCAGCACGGCCTGGAGATCGTCCTCGCGCTGTGCGAGGGCTTCGACGTCCGGCGCGACCCCGTCGGCAAGCGGATCAAGGTCCGGATCGCCCTGGGGTCCGAGACCGACTGACGCCGTCCGCGCGGGCGTCCGAGAACCTTCCGGGCCGTCGGCCCTGTCGCCCGGCGCAGGCGTCGTCCACCTGCCGCCCCTCCTCGACCCTCCTCGACCCGTCCTCGAGCCGCGCCGCGGGCCCGCCGACGAGCCGGCGGATCCGCGAGCAGCCGGTCCTCGATCGCCTCGATGACGCGGGCCCCGCGGTCGGCCGGGTCCGGGCGCCGGCCTCCCGGTTTTGCCGAACCGGCAAGAAACGTTGCCTCCTCGCGGGAGGCGGTCGGAGGGTGTCCGCATGACCGAGACGACGAAGAACCCCTCCGGTGTGGACGTGCTGGTCGTCGGCGGCGGAGTCGCCGGCCTGTCGGGGGCCCTGACATTGGTCCGCTCCCGGCGATCGGTGGTGGTCGTGGACTCCGGCGAGCCCCGCAACGCACCCGCCTCGGGGGTGCACGGCTTCCTGTCCCGTGACGGCGTCGCTCCGGGCGAGCTGCTGAGGGCGGGGCGGGAGGAGATCGCCGGGTACGGCGGCCGGGTCGTCGCGGACCGGGTCGTGGCGGTCCGCCGCGACGGCGAGCGGTTCGTCGTGGAGACGGCGGGCGGCGACCGCCACACCGCACGGCGGTTGCTGGTGACCACCGGGCTGGTCGACCGGCTTCCCGAGGTGGACGGAGTGCGCGAGCGGTGGGGCCGGGACGTGCTCCACTGCCCGTACTGCCACGGGTGGGAGGTGCGGAACGAGCCGATCGGGGTGCTGGCCACCGGCCCGGCGGCGGTCCACCAGGCGCTGCTGTTCCGCCAGTTGTCGGCCGAGGTGACCGTGTTCACGCACACCGCCGGCCCGCTGGGCGAGGAGGAGGCGGAGAGGCTGGCCGCTCGCGACATCCGCGTGGTGGACGGGGAGGTCGTCGCCGTGGAGGTCGAGGACGACCGCCTCGCCGGGGTGCGGTTGGCGTCCGGTCGGCGCGTTCCGCTGCGGGCCCTGGCGGTGGCGCCCCGGATGGAGGCCCGCGGCGGTGTGCTCGCGGAGCTCGGCCTGACGGCCGTGGAGCACCCGACGGGCACGGGGAGCCACGTCGAGGCGGACGCCGACGGGCGCACCGGCGTCCCCGGCGTGTGGGTCGCCGGCAACGTCACCGACCCCCTGGCCGGAGTTCCGGCCGCGGTCGCCGCGGGAACGCGGGCCGCGGCGGCGATCAACGCCGACCTCGTCGCCGCCGACACCGACGCCGCCGTGGCCCGCCGGAGGACGGGCCGGATCGCGGACGTCTTCACCCCGGCCGCGGAGGCCGCCACCTGCGAGCGGACCTCGGCGAAGCGCCGCCACGGTCTGGAGGGCCTGCCGGCTCACGGCCGTCCCGGACGGCGGTGACGCGCCGACCCCGGCGGAAGAAGAGCGGGGGAGAGGGCACGGCCGGTCCTCGGGTGACGGGGCGGACGGGCCACGGCGGGCCCGACCGTCGCCGAGGAGTCGGCCAGGGGCTACTCCGATTCGGCGACGATGCGCTCGTTCAACCGTTCGTAGCGCTGCCTGGCCGCCTGGGGGGTGCCGAGCCCGAGACCGAAGGCGATCTCCTGCCAGGTCATGCCGCGACCCCGCGCCATCCGCAGGAGCCCGGCCTCGATCTCGTCCATCTCGCCGCGGGCCCGGGGGACGAGGCTCAGGGCGGCGACGATGTCGGCCTCGTCCACCTCCGGCTCGCCGTCGTCGAGCCGTGCCGCCCCGCTGAGCAGGAACGACACGAGCCTGACGGCCTCGTAGGGCCCGATGGTCGAGGGGTGGACCTGCCGGCGGCGCTGTTCCTCGGTGGCCGCGTGCCGCTCGGCGATGCGGAACAGGGACGCGTACACGCGGTGCGCCCGCGCCCGGTCCGGGCGCGGAGGCGTGAAGGGATCGGGGGACTGCTCGGGAGTCGACGGCATGGCACAACGGTGCGTGACGCACGATCCGATGTCAACATTCCGTTGTAAACGAAATGTTGAAAGGTTCCGGCCGGCCGCTCGGAGGGGAGGCGGTCGAGCGGGGCGCCCGACCTGCTCCTGCCCGTTCCTGCCCGTTTTTCTGCCCGGATGTGTTTACTTCTCGGCAGTGTCTCCGTAACATGACGCCGGACCAACAAGATCGGGCACGGAACGGACTCAAAACCACATGTACGCTGCGGAGCGCCAGCAGGAGATCCTGCGTCTGGCCCGCGAGAGAGGGCGGGTCGACGTCCTGGCCCTGGCCGAGGAGTTCCAGGTCACCGCCGAGACCGTCCGGCGCGACCTGAAGGTCCTCGACCGGGCCGGGCTGGTCCGCCGCGTCCACGGTGGCGCCATCCCCGCCGGCCGGCTCGACTTCGAACCCGACCTCGTGGAGCGCGACGCCGTCGCCGCCGACGAGAAGAACCGCATCGCACGGGCCGCGCTGGCCGAACTCCCCGCCGACGGAAGCGTGATCCTCGACGCCGGCACGACCGTCGCCCGCCTGGCCGCCGAGTTCCCGATGGACTCGGGCCTCACGGTCGTCACCCACGCGCTGCCCGTCGCCGCCCGGCTCGCCGACCACCCCGGCATCGCCCTCCATCTGGTCGGCGGCCGGGTCCGGCACCGCACCCGGGCCGCCGTCGACGACTGGGCCCTGCGCGCCTACCGCGAGATCAACGCCGACGTGCTCTTCCTCGCCACCAACGGCTTCTCCCTCGACGGCGGCCTCACCACCCCCGACCTGGCCGAGGCCGCCGTCAAACGGGCGGCCGTCGCGGCGGCCCGCCGGGTCGTGCTCCTCGCCGACTCCGCCAAGTTCGGGCAGCGGCACTTCGCCCGCTTCGGCGACCTGTCCCGGGTCGACCTGCTCGTCACCGACACCGGGCTCGGCCCCGAGGAGGCCCGCGCCATCGAACGGCAGGGCACGGAGGTGGTGCGCGCGTGATCCTCACCGTCACACCGAACCCGAGCCTGGACCGCACCTACGAACTGCCCGCGCTGGACCGCGGCGCCGTGCTGCGGGCCGCCGCGGACCGGGTCGATCCCGGCGGCAAGGGCGTCAACGTCTCCCGCGCCGTCGCGGCGGCCGGCCGCCGGACGGTCGCCGTCGTCCCGCTCGGCGGCCCCGAGGGAGCGCTGCTCGCCCGGCTGCTGGCCGACCACGGCATCGAGGCGGCGGGCGTGCCCGTGGCCGGCTCGACCCGTGTCAACATCACCCTGGTCGAGCCCGACGGCACCCTCACCAAGGTCAACGCGGCCGGTCCCGAGCTCACCGGGGCCGAGGCCGAGGCGCTGCTGGAGACCGTGCGGTCGCGGTCGGCCGGCGCCGACTGGATCGCCTGCTGCGGCAGCCTCCCGCGCGGGCTGCGGCCCCGCTGGTACGCCGAGCTGGTCCGCCGCGCCCACCGGGCCGGCGCCCGAATCGCCCTGGACACCTCCGGGGCGGCCCTGACCGCGGCCCTGGGGGAGCGGCCGGACGTGGTGAAGCCGAACGCCGCGGAACTCGCCGAAGCCGTGGGGCGGCCCCTGGCCACGGTCGGCGACGCCGTCAAGGCGGCCGAGGAGCTGCGCGAGCGCGGCGCCCGGGCCGTCCTCGCCAGCCTCGGGGCCGACGGCCAGCTCCTGGTCGACGACACCGGAACCCACTTCGGCCGCGCGCCGGTCGCCGCGGTGCGCAGCAACGTCGGCGCGGGCGACGCCTCGCTGGCGGGCTTCCTGACCGCCGGCGGCGCGGGCCCCGCCGCGCTGGCGGCGGCCGTCGCCCACGGGGCCGCGGCCGTGCAGCTGCCCGGCAGCGTCATGCCGACACCGGCCGACCTGGACCCGGCGGCGGTCACCACCACCGCCGACGTCCCCCTGGACCGCGCCCTGACGGAGCCGGTGCCATGAGCCCCCGCCTCCGGCCGCTCCCGCCGGACCGGCGGGTCCCGTCGAGCCCCCACGTCCCCCATCCCTCCGCCCACCGGGCGGTCCGCGAGCAAGGAGCCGCGTGATGAGCGAGTTGATCACCGCGGAACTGGTCGACCTCGACCTGTCCGCCCGGACCAAGGAAGACGCCGTACGGTCGCTCGCCGAGCGGATGGTCGCCGCCGGCCGCGTCACCGACATCGAGGGCTTCCTCGCCGACGTGGCCGCCCGCGAGGCACAGATGCCGACCGGCCTGGAGGGCGGCATCGGCATCCCGCACTGCCGCAGCGAACACGTCACGGAGCCCACGCTGGCCTTCGGTCGCAGCGCCGAGGGCATCGACTTCGGGGCGCCGGACGGCCGCCCCGCCGACCTCGTCTTCCTGATCGCCGCGCCCGCCGGGGCGCACTCCGACCACCTGTCGATCCTGTCGGCCCTGGCCCGCCGGCTGATGGACGAGGGCTTCACCGCCGCGCTCCGGAACGCCGACGACGCGACGGCGACGGCGGCCCTGATACGCGGCGACGAACCGCCGTCCGCCGAGTCCGCCGAGTCCGCCGAGTCCGCCGGGGACGCCTCCGAGGCACCCGTCGGGACCGAGCGGCCCGAGGACGGGGCGGCCGATCCGGCGGCGGACGAGCCGGCGGTGGGCGACGCGCCCTTCCGGATCGTCGCCGTCACCTCCTGCCCCACCGGCATCGCCCACACCTACATGGCCGCCGAGGCCCTGGAGCGGGCCGGGCGGGAAGCCGGCGTCGAGGTGGTCGTCGAGACCCAGGGGTCCGCCGGGTTCACCCGGCTGGACCCGGCGGTGATCGCCGCCGCCGACGGCGTGATCCTCGCGCACGACGTGGAGGTGCGGGAGCGGGCCCGGTTCGCGGGCAAGCCCACCGTCGACGTCGGGGTGAAGGCCGCCGTCAACCGGCCCGCCGAACTGATCGAGCGGGTGCGCGCCAAGGCCGCCCGCGGGGAGACCACGGCCGTCGCCGGCCCGGACGGAACCGACGCCGACGCCCGCGCCGACGCCCGCACCGACACCGCCTCCGGCGAGGGCTTCGGATCGCGGCTGCGTCGCCACCTGATGAGCGGCGTGAGCTACATGGTGCCGTTCGTCGCCGCCGGCGGTCTGCTGATCGCCCTGTCCTTCGCGCTGGGCGGCTACGAGATCGCGAACGCGAAGTCCGTGGCCGAGCACTTCGTGTGGACCGAGACCGAGAGCTGGGCCGCCCTGCTCAACCAGATCGGCGGCGCCGCCTTCGGCTTCCTCGTGCCCGTCCTGGCCGGGTACATCGCCTACGGCATGGCCGACCGTCCCGGCCTCGTCCCCGGCTTCGTCGGCGGCGCCATCGCCGTCACCATCGAGGCCGGCTTCCTCGGCGGCCTCGTCGCCGGCCTCATCGCGGGCGGGGTGGTCACGGCGATCCAGCGGGTGAGGATCCCCGCGACGCTGCGCGGCATCATGCCCGTCCTGGTGATCCCGCTCCTGGGCTCGGCGGCCGTCGGCTTCCTGATGTTCGTGGTGGTCGGCGAGCCGATCGCCGCCCTCCAGAGGGCGCTCACCGACTGGCTGAGCGGCCTGTCCGGCTCCAACGCCGTCGTCCTGGGCGCCGTGCTCGGCCTGATGATGTGCTTCGACCTGGGCGGCCCGCTCAACAAGGTGGCGTACGCCTTCGCCGTCGGCGGCCTCACCGCGCCCAACGACGGCAGCCTCAAGGTGATGGCCGCGGTGATGGCCGCCGGCATGGTGCCCCCGCTGGCGATGGCGCTGGCCACGACGGTGCGCGGCAGGCTGTTCACCAAGACCGAGCGGGAGAACGGCAAGGCGGCCTGGGTGCTGGGCGCCTCGTTCATCACCGAGGGCGCGATCCCGTTCGCCGCGGCCGACCCGCTGCGGGTCATCCCGTCCGCGATGGCGGGCGGCGCGGTCACCGGGGCCCTGTCGATGGCCTTCGGCGCCACGCTCCGCGCCCCGCACGGCGGCGTCTTCGTGGTGCCGCTGATCGGCGGACCGCTGCTCTACCTGGTGGCGATCGCCGCCGGCACGGTCGTCACCGCCACCCTGGTCGTCCTCCTCAAGGGCAGCCGCCGGCAGGCCCCCGCGGGGCAGGCCGCGCCCGCCGAGGCCGAGTCCGCCGACCCCAGGACGCCGGTGGCGGCCTGAGCCGAACACCGTCGTCCCGTCGGCCCCGCCGACCCCCGAGCCACGTCCCCGTCGACACCGGCCGGACGCGCGGACGCCCACCGCCGTGCCCCGAACGTCCGGCCGCCTTCCCCACCACCCCAACGGAGTGTGATCCCCATGCCCCAGCGCACCGTCGTCATAGGCTCCCGCAGCGGACTGCACGCCCGCCCGGCCTCGCTGTTCGTGCAGGCCGCCGCCCGTCAGCCCGTCAAGGTGACCATCGCCCGCGACGGCCGGGCCCCCGTCGACGCCCGGAGCCTGCTCTCCGTGCTCGCCCTGGGCGCCGAGCACGGCGACTCCGTGGTGCTGGCCGCCGAGGGCGACGGCGCCGAGGCCGCGATCGAGGAACTGGCCGGCGTCCTCGCGAGCGACCTGGACGCCGAGGAGCCGCGGTGACGGCCGTGCTGACCGGCATCGGGATCGGCGGCGGCAGCGCCGCCGGACCCGTCGCCCGCATGGCACCACCGCCCGCCCTCCCCGCGCCGCGCGCGATCGCCCCGGACCAGGCGCCCGCCGAGGCGGCAGCGGCCCGCCGCGCCCTGCGGGAGACCGCCGACGACCTGCGGCGACGCGCCGAGGCCGCCGACGGGGCCGCGCGCGACGTGCTCTCCGCGCAGGCGCTGATGGCGGAGGACCCCGCCCTGGGCGACCGGGTCGAGGCGCTGGTGCTGGAGGGCACCGACGGGGCCCACGCGCTCGCCGCCGCCTTCGGGGAGTTCCGCGCCGCGCTCGAAGCGGCGGGCGGCTACTTCGCCGAACGGGTCGCCGACCTGGACGACCTGCGGGACCGCTGCACGGCGCGGCTGCTGGGCCTGCCCATGCCCGGGCTGCCCGACCCCGGACACCCCTACGTCCTGGTCGCCGACGACCTCGCGCCCGCCGACACCGCCCTCCTCGACCCGGAGCGGGTGCTGGCCCTGGTCACCGAGCGCGGCGGCCCCACCAGCCACACCGCCATCCTCGCCAGGACCCTGGGGCTGCCCGCCGTGGTCGGCTGCGACCGCGCCGCCGGCCTGGCCGACGGGCGGCGGGTGCTCGTCGACGGCTCCGCCGGCACCGTCGAGGCCGACCCGAGCCCCGAGGCCGTCGCCGAGGCGGCCCGTCGGGAGGAGCGGCGGCGCGAGCGGGCCGCGCGGGCGCACGGGCCCGGCCGCACGGCCGACGGGCACCCGGTGAAGCTGCTGGTCAACCTCGGGGCGCTGGGCGAGCTGCCGGCCGCGGCGACGACCGACAGCGAGGGCGTGGGCCTGTTCCGCACCGAGTTCCTCTTCCTCGACCGCGCCGAGGCACCCACCGAGGAGGAGCAGACCGCCGCCTACCGGGAGGTCTTCACGGCCTTCGCCGGACGCCGCGTCGTCGTGCGGACCCTGGACGCCGGGGCCGACAAACCGCTGCCGTTCGCGACCGCCGCCGACGAGCAGAACCCGGCCCTGGGCGTCCGCGGACTGCGCACCGCCGCACGGGACCCGCACCTGCTGGAGACCCAGTTGGCCGCCATTGCCGGGGCCGCCGAGGGCAGCGGGGCCGAGGTGTGGGTGATGGCGCCCATGGTGTCGGTGCCGCGCGAGGCGGCGGAGTTCGCCGAGCGGGTCCGCGCCCACGGCCTGCCGGTCGCCGGCTCCATGGTGGAGGTGCCCGCGGCGGCGCTGCGCGCCGGGGCGCTGGCGGACGTGTGCGACTTCCTCAGCGTCGGCACCAACGACCTCGCCCAGTACACCTTCGCCGCCGACCGGACCCTCGGCAGCCTGGCCGACCTGCTGGACCCCTGGCAGCCGGCCCTGCTGGAGCTGGTGCGCGCGGCGGCGCGGGAGGGCGGACGGCGCGGCCGTCCGGTGGGGGTCTGCGGGGAGGCCGCGGCCGACCCCGCGCTGGCCCTGGTCCTGACCGGCCTCGGCGTGACGAGCCTGTCGACCGCTCCCGGCCGCCTGGCCGACGTCCGTGCCGCCCTGGCCGCCCACACCCGTCGGGACTGCCGCCGCCTGGCGGACCTGGCGCTCGCCGCCCCCGACGCGGCGGCGGCCCGCGACGCGGTGCGGCGGGCACTGGGGTGACGGCGCGGCGGCGGGCCGCTCGCGGACCGGGGACCGCCCGGCCGGTGCTCAGGACTCCTCGTCCCGGCCCCGGTCGGCGGAGCCCGGCTCGGCCATCCTCCGGTGGCCGGCGGCCTTGAGGCGGTCGGGGAGCACGGCGTTGGCCAGCCCCTGGGCCCGCGACTTCACCGAGCCCGCCACCTTCTTCTCCTCGCCCTTCATCAGGGCCTCGAAGCCCTGCCGGGCGACCAGCGCCGGGTCGTCCGTGGCCTGCTCGGCCAGCTTGGTGTCCTCCAGGTCGCCCCGGCGGAAGAAGTCGGTGTCGGTCGGTCCGGGCATCAGCGAGGTGACGGTCACCCCGGTGTCCCTCAGCTCGTCCCTCAGCGCCTCGGCGAAGGACTGCAGGAAGGACTTCGAGGCGTTGTACACCGCCTGGTAGGGGCCGGGCATGGTGGACGCGATGGACGAGGTGATCAGCAGCCGGCCCTCGTCGCGGGCGGCCATCTCCCTCAGCAGCCGTTTGGCCAGGTGGACGGTGGAGGTGACGTTGAGGGCGATGAGGTCGAGTTCGTCGGCGAGGTCGGTGTCGACGAACGCGCCGCCCCGGCCGATGCCGGCGTTGAGGGCCGCGGCGTCGACCGGCCGCCCCGTCGTGGTGACGGCCGCCCACAGCCGTTCGACCTCGTCGTGACGGCGCAGGTCGGCACGGACGGGCAGCACCTCGGTCCCGGCGGCGCGCAGCCGCTCGGCGGCGTCCTCCAGCCGGTCGTCCTCGGCGTTGACCAGCAGGTCGAAGCCGTGCTCGGCGAACTGCCGGGCCAGTTCCAGACCGATGCCGCTGGACGCCCCGGTGACCAGGGCCAGCGGCCGGGCGTCGGTGGTGGGATGTTCGCTCATGCCGCCCGGGTACCCCGCACCGGGCCCGTCACCTCGCGAAGGAGCCACGTGGGGCCCGCGACGGGGTCCTTTCGGCGGAGACCGGACCGCGGGCGCGCACGCCGGCCACGCGGATGGCGGGGGAGGAGACAGGCTGACCGCATGTCCGAAAGATCCGACTCCGCCGCTCCGTCGGGCCCGCGCGAGGTCCGGGAGGTCGCGGCCATGACGGCGCTCACCGTGGTGGCGGGCGCGGTCGACGCGATCGGCTTCCTCACCATGGGCCAGGTCTTCACCGCCCTGGCCACCGGCAATCTGGTGTTCCTCTCCTTCGCCCTGGTCGGGGAGGGGCGGGTCCCCGTCGTCCGTCCCGCCGTCGCCCTGATCGGGTTCGTGCTGGGCGCCGCCGCCGCGTCCCTGCCGGCGGCCCGGCTCGTCGCCCGGGGACGCCGCTGGTTCCCCGCCGCGCTCGCCGCCGAGGCCGCCCTGCTCGCCACGGCCGGCGTGGTGGCCCTGGTGCGGCACGGCACCGGCTCGCTCGCGCACGACTCGGACCTGCCGGCCGTCTCCATCGTGGGGTTCGCCATGGGCATGCGCGCGACCTCCACGATGCGCGCGGCCGTCCCGGGGATGCCGACGCTGCTCATCCAGTCCTCGCTGGTGCGACTGGTCGACGACCTCGTCGCCGGGGCGCGCGTCACCTCCGAGGCGCGCTCCGCCCGGCGGCGGTTGGACCGCGTCCGGCTCGCCGCGACGGTCGGCGGGATGTTCACCGGCGGGGTCCTGGGCACGCTCATGGTGCCGTGGGGCACCGGACGCGCCCTGCTCGCCGTCGCCGCGGCGGTCCTGCTCCTCGCGGCGCTGCACGCCCTCCTGTCCCGCTACCGCCCGCCGGTGTCCCCCGGCGCCGCGGGGTAGCGCCCTCTCGGCCGGACCGTGCGCCTCCGATCTCCTTCGGCACCGTTCCCTGCGCCCGCGTCCGACTTCTCGGCGCACCTCTCTAGAAAGCGTTTACCGTCTGTGGTTGGGTTCCCCTCGGTCGTCCACGTCCCCCGACAGGAAGGGTCCTCCATGAGACGCGCCGGTACCGCACTGCCGGCCGCCATCGCCTCGCTCGCCGCTCTCTCCGCCACCCCCGCCCGGGCCGACGCGGACCCCGCACCGGCCGCGAGCACCGGCCGGGGAGCGCAAGCGTGTTCCGGAGAACGTCCGGTGGTCTGCCGCTTCGACGTCGCCCCCGGCACCTACGACGTCACCGTGGTGCTGGGCGGTGGGACCGCGGGCAGCACGGAGATCACCGCCGAGACCCGCAGGACCGTCCTGGCCGAGACCGCCACGGCCCCCGGGGAGCCGGTCCGCCGGAGCTTCACCGTCGACGTGCGCGAACCCGAGGGCGAACCGACCGGCCCCGACGGAAACCCCGGCCTCGACCTGTACTTCGGCGGGTCGGCGCCCCTGCTCCACGGCGTCAAGGTCACCCCGGCCCACCACAGGCCCAAGATCCTCCTCGCCGGCGACTCCACCGTCTGCGACCAGCCCGGCGAGCCCTACGCCGGCTGGGGACAGCAGCTCCCGCGGTTCCTCGAGCGCGGCATCTCGGTCGCCAACCACGCCGACTCCGGAGAGGGGTCGGCCTCCTTCCTGGCCGACCCCGCCCTGTTCCCGGCCCTGTACGAGCGCGTCCGGCGCGGTGACCTCGTGCTCGTCCAGTTCGGTCACAACGACAAGCAGACGACCGCCGAGGACCACCGCGCCAACCTCACACGGCTCGTCCAGCGGGTGCGCGCCAAGGGCGCCCGGCCCGTCCTGGTGACCCCCGTCGTCCGCCGCTGGTTCAACCCCGACGGAACCCTGGACAACGGCACCGCCCTCCACGTCAACGGCCTCGGCGTGGACCTCCCCGCCGAGCAGCGCGCCCTCGCCGCCGAACTCGGCGTCCCCCTGATCGACCTCACCGCCCTCACCCGGCGACTCGTCGAACGGTACGGCCCGGAGGCGTCCAAGGCGCTCTACCTCTACGACGAGAAGCGCGACAACACCCACACCTCCGTCACCGGCGCGACCGAGTTCGCCCGCCTCGTCGCGGACGAACTGCGCGCCCGGGAACTGGTGCCGGGCCGCCTGCTGCGCTGACCCGGCCGTCCGGGACCGGGAACGCGCCGGTGCCCGGGCGGGCCGCGCTGCTGTCGTCCCCCGCGTCATGGACTCCCGATGGAACCGGCTGCTTCCGGTGGCCCTCGCCGCCGCACAGGTGGCGTGGTGGCCGTTCGGCGCGTTACGGCCCGGCACGGGCCCGGTCGGACCGGTGGAGATGGGAACGGGGCTGCCGGCCGG
This sequence comes from Streptomyces macrosporus, assembly GCF_039533145.1. Classification (NCBI taxonomy): domain Bacteria; kingdom Bacillati; phylum Actinomycetota; class Actinomycetes; order Kitasatosporales; family Streptomycetaceae; genus Streptomyces; species Streptomyces macrosporus. The sequence goes on along the minus strand of NZ_BAAASZ010000024.1, from coordinate 35,638 downwards.
AGCCGCGCCGGAGGAGGCGGCGAACCGGTGAGCGGGCGGAAGGGAGCGGGAGAGGGGACAGGAGGCAACAGGAGGCGGACGCGGACGGGCGTCACCGAGGGTCGCCGGTGCTCCCCTCGCGCCGTCCCGCCGCCCGCACCGCCCAGTTGAGCAGGGCGGCGTTCACCAGGGCGGAGACGGTGACGATCAGCACGTAGCCGAACAGGCCGCCGTCTCCGGGGAGGAAGAGGAAGACCAGGCTCAGGGGCGCGGTGGCGAGCAGGGGGAAGACCGCCGCCATGGAGGCGTCCGGATGGTCGACGAGGACGGTGTCCGCCACCACCCACACCAACAGGGCGCAGCACAGCGCGAGGTAGACGCGCGCCGTCCACGTCCCCGCCACCGCCGTCAGGACGCGCCCGCCGCGCCGTGTGCCGCCCATCCGCCCCTCCGCTCCGCGACCGGTCCCGCCGCCGTGCGCGGCGGCCCGGCACCGTGCCGGACAGGCTACCGCGCACCGGCCCGGCGGAGACCGCGAACGCCGGACCCGCGCGCGGAACAAGGGCGCGGTGCCGGTTCGACCGTTCACCGGCCCGGTTCAGGGGGTGGAGCGACGGCCGTTCGTGTGCCGGTCGTCGACGACCAGGCCGTGGTCCGCGCGGGCTTCGCCGCGATCATCGACGCCGAACCGGACCTGTCGGTGGCCGACGAGGCCGGTGCCGGCGCCTCGGCCGTGGCGCCGGTGGCGGAACTCCGGCCGGACGTGGTGCTGATGGACATCGGCATGCCCGGCATGGACGGGCTGACGGCCACGCGGTCGATCACCGGGGGAGAGGACGGCCCCCGCGTCCCGGTGCTCACCACCTTCGACCGGGACGTCCACGTCTTCGAGGCCCTGCGCGCCGGAGCGTCCGGCTTCCTGCTCAAGGACGCCCGGGCGCCGGCGGTGACCCGCCGTCTCATCGCCGCCTTCGCGCACGGTGCGCCCGGTCGCCCCGAGACCGACGGAGCGCTGGAACGGCTCACCCCGCGCGAACGGGAGGTGTTGTTCCCCATCGCCTGGGGGCGGACCAACGCCGAGATCGGCGAGCGGCTCGGGGTGTCCGTGGGGACGGTCGAGACGCATGTGAACGCGCTGCTCCGCAAGCTGGACCACGGTCGGTGACTCTTCGAAAACCCCTGGCCGAAGCGTTGTCGGCACCGCATGATATTCGTTCTCCGGGGGCGGTGATCAGCGGCCCTGTCGGGGTTTTCACGAGGGGGACGTTCATGGCATTCGCCGACCACCGCTCCACGGTGCGGGAGCAGCCGAACAGCGGCCCGCGCCGGTCGCTGTTCTCGTTCGGGGCGTGGGGACGCAAGTCGCCGGCGCGCCTCGTCACGGACTTCGGGGACCCGGAGCTGGCCCGGCTCCAGGCAGCCGCCCACGCGGGCGACTGGCCCGCGATGCGGGAGCAGTTGGAGGCCGTGACCGACGGGGAGGAACTGGGCCGGCTGGTGTGGCACGTCTCCGAGACCCCGGGCATGGCCGACTGGATGGGCGGCGTGCTGGAGCGGGAGCCGGACGGCACCCTGGCCCTGCTGACGGCCGGCGCGCAGCACATCCACTGGGGGTGGGAGGCCCGCACCGCCGCCCGGGCCTCCCAGGTCTCCCGCGAGCAGTTCCGGATCTTCCACGAGCGGCTGAGGGTGGCCGAGGACCTGCTGTACCGGGTGGCCGAACGCGAACCGGACTGGGTGGCCCCCTGGTTCCTGCTCCAGGTCTCCGGACGCGGCCTCCAGGTCGGACAGGAGATCGCCCGGCGCCGCTTCGAGGCGACCGTGCGGCGCGCCCCCTGGCACCTGGGCGCCCACCGGCAGCAGTTGCAGCAGGTGTGCGCCAAGTGGGGCGGCTCGCACGAGGCGATGCACGGCTTCGCCCGCGAGGCGATGCTGGCGGCCCCCGAGGGCACCGCGCTGGGCGAACTGGTGGCCCTCGCCCACCTGGAGCACTGGCTGGACCTGGAGGCGGGCGAGGACGAGACGTACATCCGCCGCCCCGACGTGCGGGCCGAACTGCACGAGGCCGCCGACCGTTCCATCCGCCACCCCGACTTCGACCCCGGGCGCCGGCACGAATGGATCTCCGTGCACAACACCTTCGCGATGGCCTTCTCGCTGGCCGGCGAACGCAAGGCGGCGGCGGCCTCGTTCGCGGCGGTCGACGGACAGGTCACCGAGTTCCCCTGGTGCTACCTCGGCGCGGACCCGGTCGCCGCGTTCCGCAAGCGGCGCTCGGCCGCCGGCCGTTGATCCCGCCGACCCCCCAGCCGTTCACGGAAACCCTCCACGCGTCCACGGAAGAAAGCCCGACCCGGTGTCCCAGTCCCACACAGCCCACACCTTCCAGGTCGACCTGCGCGGCCTGGTCGACCTGCTCTCCCACCACCTCTACTCCAGCCCGCGGGTCTACCTGCGCGAACTGCTCCAGAACGCGGTGGACGCCATCACCGCGCGGCAGGCGCTGGACCCGAGCGCCCCGGCCCGCATCACCGTGGAGGCCGGCGGCGACACGCTCGCCGTGACCGACACCGGCGTCGGACTCACCGAGAAGGACGTCCACTCCTTCCTGGCGACGATCGGCCGCAGCTCCAAGCGCTCCGCCGACGGCGGCCTCGACGGCATCGCCATCGCCTCCGCGCGCTCCGAGTTCATCGGCCAGTTCGGCATCGGACTGCTCGCCTGCTTCGTGGTGGCCGACGAGATCACCGTCGTCAGCCGCTCGGCCGCCACCCCCGACGCGCCGGTCGTCGAGTGGTGCGGACGGGCCGACGGCAGCTACACCATCCGCACCCTGCCCCCGCGGGCCAAGCCCGAGCCGGGGACGACCGTGCGGCTCACCCCGCGGGCGGACGGCACCGAGTGGACGAGCCACGACCGGGTCGTCGAACTGGCCCGCCACTACGGCAGCCTGCTGCGGCACGAGGTCACCGTGGTCGACGCGCGCGGCACGGCCACCCGCGTCGACCGGACCCCGCCGTGGGAACAGCGGTACGCCTCGCCGCTCGCCCGCCGCGAGGCGCTGGTCGAACACTGCCGGTCCACCTTCGGCTTCACCCCGCTGGACACCATCGACCTGGACCTGCCGGTCGTCGGCCTGCGCGGCGTCGCGTACGTGCTGCCGACCGCGGTCAGCCCCTCGCAGCGCGCCGGCCACCGCGTGCACCTCAAGGGCATGCTGGTCTCCGACCAGGCCACCGAACTCCTGCCGGACTGGGCGTTCTTCGTCCGCTGCGTGGTCGACACCACCGGCCTGCGGCCGACCGCCTCCCGGGAGGCGCTGTACGAGGACGAGACGCTCGACGCCGTCCGCGACGCCCTCGGCGCCCGGCTGCGCGACTGGCTCACCGGCCTGGCCGCCGGCGACCCGACCCTCCTGCACCGCTTCGTCGACGTTCACCACCTGGCCGTCAAGGCGCTGGCCCGCTACGACGACGCCCTGCTGCGGATGCTGCTGCCGTGGCTGCCGTTCGAGACGACCGACGGCAACGTCACGCTGGAGGAGTTCGCCCGCAGCCACCCCACGATCCTGGTCACCCGCAGCGTGGAGGAGTTCCGGCAGGTCGCGTCGATCGCCGCGGCGGCCGGGCTCGGGGTCGTCAACGGCGGCTACACCTACGACCGGGACCTGGTGCACCGGCTGCCGGAGATACGGCCCGGCATCTCGGTCGACGACCTGGACCCGGCCGCCGTCACCGCCCACCTGGACGCGGTGGACCCCACCGCCGAACTGGCCGCCGCGGCCTTCCTGACCGTCGCCCGCGAGGTGATCGGCGCCCAGGACTGCGACGTGGTGCTGCGCAGCTTCCAGCCGGTGACCGCCCCCGCCCTCCTCCTGGACAACCGGGAGGCCCGCCACGAGCGCACCCGGTCTGAACTGGCCGGTGCCGCCGACGGGTTGTGGGCCGACATCCTCGGCTCGCTGCGGACCGAGGCCCCCCGCGCCCAACTGGTGCTCAACCACCTCAACCCGCTGGTCCGCCGCGCGGTGACGATCACCGAACGCGGACTGGCCGGCGTCACCGCCGAGGCGCTGTACGGGCAGGCGCTGCTGCTCAGCCGCCGCCCGCTGCGCGCCGCCGAGAGCGCCCTCCTCAACCGCGCCTTCCTCGGCCTGCTCGACCACGCCATGCACGAACACGACGACCCGGCCACCCGGAAGGAGCCGTGATGCTGGACACCCCGGAGGCCGTGCTCGACGCACTGCGGGAGAACCACGAACGCCCCTACGGACTGCCCAGGACCGTGACCGCCGAGGAACTGGTGGCCGCGGCCGAGCAGTTCGAGGAACCCGACATGCTCGTCACCGCCCTGCTGGAGCTGCTGGAGGCGTACGAGTACACCGGCGAGCACCGCAAGTCGCCGGTGGTCTTCGCCCGGCTGCTCCAGCTGTACGACAGCCGGCCGAAGGCGTTCAACGACTGGGAGGTCCACCGGCTCCACTGGTGCTTCAAGTGGGTGACGACCTCGCTGATCGAGGTGCCGGACGTGCCGCTGGCCACCATCGGGCAGTGGATCGACCGGATGCGCGAACGCTACCGGGAGGCCGGCCACGGCATGCAGCCGGTGGCGGCGATGGCCCACCGCCTCGCGATGCACACCGGCGACGGCCTGGCGGCGGCCTACGACCTGTGGGTGACCCGCCCCCGGGACGAACTCAGCGACTGCGAGGCGTGCGAGATACGGCACCGGGCGCTGCACCACGTCGTCCTGGGCGACGACGAGGAGGCCCTGAAGACCTGGGCGCCGCTCTTCGCCGGCATGGTGAGCTGCCAGGAGGAGCCGTACGTCAGCCACGCCTTCGCGCTGCTGCCGCTGCTGCGCACCGGCCGCCTCGACGAGGCCCGCTCGCACCACCTGGCCGGATACCGCTACGCGCGCGGCAAGACCGGGATGGCCGAGGAGGTCGGCCTGCACCTGGAGTTCTGCGCGCTGACCCGCAACGAGGGCCGCGGGCTGGAGATCCTCGCCGAGAACCGGGAGCTGTTCGGCGTCACCGGTGCCCCCAAGGCACGGCTGGCCTTCCTCACCGGCGTCCAGGTGCTGCTCGACCGCCTCGTCGAGGAGGGGTACGCCGAGACTCCCGTCGCCGGGCCGTCCGGGCGGCAGTGGACGGCACGGACGCTGCTCGCCCACGTCGACGGCGAGGCGGAGGAGTTGGCCGCCGCCTTCGACCGGCGCAACGGCACCCCGACGGTCGGCGACCGCCGCCGCGCGCGTCTGGCACAGCGCCCGCTGACGGACGAACCCCTCCCGCTGGGCCTGCGCGTCACACCGCTGACCGGCCCGAGGGCCGAGCGGGCCACGCCGGCCGTCCCCGCCGCCGAGCACCGGGTGACCGTTCCGGAGGACTTCGCGGAACTGGTCGCCGAGGCTCGGCGGATGGCGGCCGACGGCCACCCCGGCGACGCACCGCTGTGGGAGCGGATCGCCGAGCGCGTCGCCGCCGAGGGGTACGTCCACGACCCGGCGCTCGGCGATCCGGACCATCTCCTGGCGGAACTGGCCGAACAGCGTGCCTTCGCCGCCTACGAGGCCGACCGGCCCGCCGACGGCCGGGCGGGGATGGCCGAGGCGGCCGAGCTGTACGACCGGGCCGGCCTGCCCTGGCACGCCCTTGCGGCTCGGGCCCGCGCGGCGTGCCGAGCCGTGGAGAGGGGCATGGGGAAGACCGCGGGGGAAGCCGCGGAGAAGGGGAACGCGGAGCCGGAGGGCACCCCGGACGGGACGTCCGAAATGTGGCGGGAACTCGACTCCCTGCTGGAGCGGGCCGAGTCGATGCTCCCCGACGGCGAGCGGGAGCCGGACGCGGAGTTCCGGCCCGACAGGTACCTCGTCGTGGTCCACTGCCGGGCCTTCGCCGCGCACGCCGAACTGGTGGAGACGCTGCCGGACGCCGCCCCGGAGGTCGTGGAGCGCTTCGAGCGGGCGGTGGCGGCCCTCCACGCGGCGGCCGAGCGGTGGAAGGTCCCCCACCAGACCGCCGCCGCCCACCTGTACACCGCCGACGTCGCCGCCCGCACCGGGCGGCTGGAGGAGGCCGTCGAACGGCAGCGTCGCTCCCGGGAGATCCTGGAGGAGATCGGCACCCCGTGGCGGGCCACCCGCGGCATGCTGCTGCTCGGTCAGATCCTGATGCGGACCGGGCGGGCCGAAGAGGCCGTGGAGGTCTTCCGACAGGCCATGGCGCAGGCCGCGCGGTACGGCGACCGGGCGTTCCCGGTCACCTCCGTCCACGCGATGCTCGGCCACGCCTGCAAGCACGCCGGCGAACTCTCCGGCGCCGTCCGCCACCTGTCCGAGGCCGCCGCCCGGCTCGACCGGGAGGGCGACCACGACGGCGCCGCCGAGTGCCGACTGGAACTCGCCGAGGCCCTGACCCTGTCCGGACAGGCGCAGGACGCCGTCGCCGTGCTGGAGTCCGTGGTCCGCGAGGGCGCGGGGGACGCCGGAGGCCCGCTGGACGAGCGGCTGTCGGCCCAGGTCCGGCTCACCCTCGCCCGCGGCCTGATGGACCTGGAGGAGTACCGCGCGGCGGCGGAGGAGTTCCTGCGCCTGGCCGACACGGTGGCCGGCTGGGAGGAGCAGGTCACCCACACCATGGTGGCCGCCCAGGCCGCGGTGGCGCTGGCCCACGCCGACCGTCCGGAGGCCGCCGGGACCGCCCGGGAACGCGCCCTGGCCTCGCACGCGAAGGCACCGAACCCGGCCCCGGTCGTGGACATGCTGCGGGACTTCGCCGACCTCGCCACACGCGGGGAGGACGGCGGGATCGACGAGGCCCTCGACCACCTGGCCACCGCCGACCGGCTGCTGGCCGAGATCGCCGCGGACGCGGAGTGGGAGGGCTTCCCCCACTGGTACCACGCCGGGCAGAACCACCGCTGCCGCGCCCGCTGCCTGGCCCGCGCCGAGCGCTTCGAGGAGGCGCTGGCCGAGGCGGAACGAGCGGACGCGCGCTTCGTCGAGGGCGGTCCGGACGGGGAGGTGGAGCGGGCGGAGACGGCACGGCTCGCCGCGCTGATCGAGGGCAACGGACTGAACCGGCCGCGGGCCGCCGTGTCCCGGCTGGACGCGGCGATCCACCGCTGCGGGGAGTCCGGTCTCGACGAGGCCGTCAGGATCCTGAACGCCCTGCGCGAGGATCTGGCCTCCCGCTGAGCCCGCCTTCCGGCGTCGACCGGGTCGGGGCGCACGGTGTGCCGTGCGCCCCGACCCGGCGCTCGGGCCCGCGCCGGGCTCAGCGCTCGGGTCGGCGGCCGAAGTGGACGGTCCTCGCGGCCAGCAGGAAGAGGTCCGGGCGCCGGTCGACTCCCGCCGGGTCGTCCGGGTCGAGCAGCCGGTCCAGCGTCGCCTTGTCCTCGGCGTCCAGGAAGTCGGCGAGGACTTCGCGGTACCGCTCCAGCATCTGCCGCACGGACCGTCGCGGCCCCTCGGCCAGGGGCGCGGGACGGTCCACCAGGAAGGTCCTGCTGTACACGTCGGTGAGCCCCGCGGCCTCCAGCATGCCGGGCCAGTGTTCGACCACCGCCACCGATCCGGGCAGTTCGGCCCGCATCCGGGCGAACGACTCCTCCAGCGCCACGTCCAGCCGGGCCTGCAACCCGGGACGGCCGAAGCCCAGGTCGCGCGGCAGCCGGCGGGCGGGCAGACCGCCCTCCACGACGGCCAGCACGCCGCCGGGTTCGAGCAGCCCGGCCAGCCGGTCCAGTGCCGCCTGCTGGTCGCCGACGTGGTGCACGACCTGCCCCGCCCACACCAGGTCCGCGGGCTCCAGGTCGGCGAGCCCCTCCGGGAGGTCGACCACCCGGGTCTCCAGCCGGACGCCGAGCCGCGCGGCCCGCTCCCGGGCGCGGGCCAGCAGTTCCGGCGTTCCGTCCACGGCGGTGACCTCGGCCCGCGGGAAGGCGGCCGCCAGCCGGCAGGCCGTGACGCCCGGTCCGCTGCCGACGTCCAGGATCCGCCGCGGGGTCGGGTGCGCCAGTTCCTCGATGGCCTGCCGTACGCAGGGTTCGTGCGTCTCGCCGTCGAGTTCCAGCATGTCGGCCATCGCGGCCCAGTCGAAGTGGTGCATCGCGTTCCGTCCCATCGTCGTCCCCTCGTCGTCCCGTGTGCCGTTCCGTGCGCGGTCCACGGGCCGGCCGCGGTCGGGCACCTCGTGACGCCGACCATGCGCCCGGACGGAGCGATCCGGCAAACATTGTTGCCACCTTCGCAACAAGGGGCGCCCGCCGTCTCCCGCCCGCGTCCGGCTGTGCGGCGCCCCGGGCGGACGATCACCTCGGTCCCCGGCGGAACGAGGTGTTCCCCCGCCGGGCGCGGACCAGGATCCCCACCGTGGACGGAATCGGAGGTACGGCGCTCATGACCTTGGCCGGAGTCCTGCTGGGCACGGCGGGCACGCTCACGGGCCAGTACATGACCACCCGGGTGGAACTGCGGCGGGACCGGCGGCAGCGGGAGGAGGCCGAGCACGCGGAACGCAAGGAGGCCGTCATGGGCTTCCTGGCCGCCGCACAGCGGGTCGAACTCGCCCTGGACCGCCGGGACCTCGGCTTCCCCGACGGCGACGACGGCGGGGCCGCGGCGGGCGACGAGAGGCTCCACGACCTGTGGTTGGCCAAGAAGACGGTGGAACTGGTCTGCTCGCACGAGACGGCCCAGGCGGCCCACGACTACACCCTCGCCCTGCACCGGCTCGTACGGGACGAATCCGCGGACGCGGGCACGCTCGGCAAGCGCGAACGACGCCACGCCTTCATGGAAGCGGCCCGGCGCGAACTCGGAGCGGACCGGCCGGCCCTCCGGCGGCGGTGACGGAAGGCGCCCGCCGACCGGCGCGCGTCCGGACCGGAGCGACGGACCGGACGGCGCCTGGGCCGGCAAGCGGCGCCGAACCGTCCGGTAACCCCGAGTGACCTGCGCAAACAGCCCGGCGAACGGCGCCAGGGCATCACCCGATCGGACCTGTCGGCCGCGAGATCGGCGGCCGGTGCGCGCAGGGTGGAGGCATGTGGTCCCCACGCATGGCACTGGGCGCCGCCCTCCTGCCTCTCACCCTGCTGGTGATACGGGACGTTCCCGCCTCGCCGCCGGGGCCGCCGGAGTCGGAGGCGACCGACTCCGCGCCCCCGCCGAGCGCGCCGCGGCCCGCGATCGTCAGCCGGGCGGACTGGCACGCGGACGAGAGCATGGTCCGGGAACGCGCCAGGTACACGGGCCCGGCGAGCGCCGTCTTCGTCCACCACACCGGCCACCCCAACGGCTACGACTGCGACGACGTCCCGGCGATGCTGCGGGCGTTGGAGGTGGAGCACGTCAAGGGCGAGGGGTGGGACGACATCGGCTACAACTTCGTCGTGGACCGCTGCGGCACCATCTACGAGGGCCGGGCGGGCGGCATCGAGCGCCCCGTGTACGGGGCGCACACCAAGGGGTTCAACCGCAACAGCGTCGGTGTGGCCGCGCTGGGCACCTACGGCGAGGGACAGGAGGTGCCGCGAGCCGTCGTCGACGCGATAGCCAGGGTCGCGGCGTGGAAACTCCGCCCCGGGGTCGACCCGCGCGGCACGGTGCGCCTGGTCTCGACGAACGACGAGAGCCGTTACGACGAGGGCGAGGCGGCGACGTTCCGCGTGATCTCCGGCCACCGCGACAGCCACCAGACCGACTGTCCCGGACAGGCGCTGTACGACCTCCTGCCCGCGATCCGTGAGGAGACGGCCCGCCTGCGCCGGCCCTGACGGTCCGCGCCCGGCGGACGTCAGGCGCCGGGCGCGGCACCCGGGAGCCGGTCGCGGTCGACTCCCGGCGCAGGCGCGCGGCGTTCTCCGCCACGGCGGCGCACCGCCAGGGCTCCTCCGCGACGATCCGCAGGGATTCCAGCGCGGCCGCGGTGTCGGCGGGCCCGGCGCTCGCGGAGAACACCAGGCCACGGGCGTTGTGCCGCAGGAACTCGACGACCTCCGCGTCCCCCAGGACGGCGCCGCCGGTCGAGCCGAGGGCCTGGGAGAAGGTGAGCGTGACCAGCGGTACGTCGTCGGTCAGGCCGAAGTGGGAGCAGATGCCGCGGCCTTCGTCTGAGGAGCCGGGAGCCGGTGCACCCGGCTCCGTAGCGGCGCGCGGCCCGTGCCGCCGCGGCGGTCACCCGGGGGTCGGTGCTCAGCCCCAGGTAGTCGTTGGAGCCGAACACGACCACCTCACGGCCGTCGACGGTCGCGGTGCCGGCACCGCGACCGTCGAAGCGGAGGAAGTACGGGTAGGGGAGACCGGCGTCCCTGGCCTCCCGCACCCGTGTGTACCCGGCGCATTTCTCCCACAGGAGGGTCATCCGCCCACCCTTCTCGCGGCCGTGACGCCGCGTGACCACGCACGGTGATACAGCCGTACGGACACACCCGACGCCGGAATCGCCGTTCCGGTTCGCGGAGGGTCGTGCGCGGCGTACCGGGCGGGGACGGACCGTCACCGTGCCCGGGGCGCGGGGGAGGGCATCGAGGGCGGTCTCCCCGGGGGACGGCCCGGAGGGGGTCAGCGGTGCCCGTCGCGCTCGGTCCGCGCCTCGATCGCGTGGAGGACGGCCACCATGTCGGACCCACCGTGCCCCAGCGCCACCGTCTCGCCGAAGAGGGCGTGGCAGACGTCCAGCAGGGGCGAGGCCAGACCGGCCTCCCGGGCCGCTTCGGCGATCAGCCGGTTGTTCTTCAGGACGTCCGAGGCGGCGGCCTGGACGGCGAAGTCGCGGGCGAGCAGCTTGGGGGCCTTCGCGCGGGAGACGTCGCTGGCCATCGGACCGGCGCCGAGCACGTCCAGGAACAGGCCCCTGTCCAGTCCGTGCCGGTCGGCGAAGTGGAACGCCTCGGTGAGGCCGGTGACCATGGTGATCAGGAAGAGGTTCACCGAGAGCTTCGTCAGCAGCGCGTTCGGGACCGGCCCGCAGAGGAAGGTCTCGTGGCACAGGGGCGCGAGCAGCGGACGGACCTCCTCCACCGCCGCGCGCTCCCCGGCCAGCATCGCCACGAGCCGCCCGGCCTCCGCGGGGCCGCGCGAGCCGGAGACGGGAGCCTCGACGTAACGGCCGCCGGCCGCGCGGACATCGGCCTCCAGACCGCGCGAGTGGTCGGGCGACACCGTCCCCATGTGGACGATCGTGCGGCCCGCGACGCGGTCGGCGAAGTCCGGCGTGCCGCGGGCCAGGATGGAGTCGACCGCGGCCTCGTCGGCCGGCATCAGGAACACGGTACGGGCCCGGGCGAAGACCTCCGCGGGGCCGTCCGCCACCTCCGCGCCGGCGGCGCGCAGCGGCTCGCTCTTGGCCGCGGTGCGGTTCCAGACGACGAGCGGCGTCCCCGCCCGCACCAGGTTGAGCGCCATGGGCCCGCCCATGACGCCGAGACCGATGAAGCCGACATCCATCACGCGCCGCCGTCTCCGGCCGGTGCGCTCGTGGAAGCCACCGACCTCGCCGATTATGACAGCCGTCATAGTAGGGCCTCCGTGACGGTCGGCACAGCGGGCGTGCGCCTCGGCGGCCGGAACCGCCCCGACCGGCGGCTATAGGCTGGCCGGACCGGGAGCGGGAACCGTTCCGCACGGTTCGTCCCGGTCCGTCGATCGGTGGGAGGTCGGTGATGGCGGTGTCCGAGCGGGGCCCGCGCGAGCGGATGGTCTTCAGCGCGGCCCAGCTCATCCGGCGCAACGGGGTCGCGGCGACGGGCCTGCGCGACGTCGCCGCGCACGCGAGCGCGCCGCGCGGATCGCTCCGGCACTACTTCCCGGGCGGCAAGGAACAGCTCGTCAACGAGGCCGTGGAGTGGGCCGGACGCTACGCGGCCGGGCGCGTCGACCGGTTCCTCGCCGAGCTGCCCGAGCCGTCGCCGAGCCGGCTGTTCGCCGCGATGGTCCGTCAGTGGACCGACGAGTACCGGACGGCCGGGTTCGCGGCGGGCTGCCCCGTCGCCGCGGCGACGGTGGACTGGGCGGACTCCACCGAGTCCACCAGGGCCGCCGTCGCGGAGGCGTTCGCCGGCTGGACCCGCCCGGTGGCCCGGGCGCTGACCGGAATGGGCGTACCGGCCGAGCGCGCCGAGCCGCTCGCCACGCTCATGATCAGCGCGCTGGAGGGGGCGATCCTGATCGCCCGGGCCGAGCGGGACGTCCGCGCCCTCGAGACCGTGGCGCGAGAACTCGCCCCGCTCCTGGACGGCGCCGTCACCCGACGGACCTGACGCCCCCTCGCGCCGGGCGAGAGCGGACACACGGCGAGGAAGGAGCCCCCATGCCGTCGACGGACCCCCGAGCCGGGCGGGCACGCCCGTACGTGGGCGTGGTGGGCCCCGGCGACGCCGACGAGGAGGAGCGCGCGCACGCCAGGGCGGTCGGCGCCCTGCTGGCCCGACGCGGCGCGGTCGTGGTCTGCGGCGGCCTGGGCGGTGTGATGGAGGCGTGCGCGGAGGGCGCGGCGGGCGAGGGCGGCACCGTCGTGGGCCTGTTGCCCGGCGACGACCGCGGCGCCGGCAACGAACACCTCACCGTCGCCCTGGCCACGGGCCTGGGGCAGATGCGCAACGGGGTGCTGGTCCGGTCGTGCGACGGGCTGGTCGCCGTGGGCGGCAGTTGGGGGACGATGAGCGAGATCGCCCTCGCCCTGCGCACCGGCCGGCCCGTGGCCGTCCTGCGCGGCTGGCGCGTCACGGGCCCGGACGGGGCCCTCGCGGACGCCGGCGGCCTGCTCGCCCACGTGGCCTCCGAGGCGGCGGCGGTCGCGCACGTGCTCGGCGGCGCCGCACCCCCGGAGGACGCGGCGGAAGGCCCGCCCGGCCGAACTCCCCGGCTCCCGCACGTCCGCCCGGGAACGCCTCCGGAACCACCACGGTCTCCGCACCCTGCCCGGCGGCCCGACGGATGAACTCCCGTGCCCGGGAGGGGCGGAAGGGGTGCCGAGGGGGCGGGCACCCGCCTGGACGACGGCTGCGGTCACTCGGTTCGCACGGCTCCCCGGGGGAGGACGCCGGACCGCCCGCCGCGTGGGAAGCGGTCCGGACGCACCGGAACGCGCGAGGGCGCACGACCGCCCCGGACGGGCTGCCCGGGGGGCGCCGTCCGGGGCGGTCGTGCGCGGCCGTCTCCGGACGCGGCTACCGCGTGGTGTCCTCGGCGGTGGTGTCCTCAGGGGTGGTGTCCTTCGAAGGCGCGTTCCCGGGGGAGGCGTCCTCGAAGTAGGCGTCCAGGACCGCGTCCAACTCCTCCGACCACTGCGTGAGGAGCTTCCTGGTCGGCGCCTGGACGTCGGCGTCGTACCAGCGGCGGGCGGTGGTGTGGACGGTGACGGAGAACCGGCGCCCGAAGCGGGGAAGGTCGATCTGGACCGCGCCGATCTCCTTCCAGGAGAACGAGGCCTCCTCGCCGTCCAGGCGGAACGTGACGCCGGTGCGGTCGGCGGCGATCGAGCCGCGGTGGTCGGAGACCTCGAAGGCGGGCCCGCCGGCGCCGTCCTCCTCCGACTCCTCCGGCTCCTCCGTCTCCCGGAGCTCCTCGTCGGCGTCGGCCGCCTCGTCGAGGAGGACGTCCTCGGCCGGATGTTCCGTCACCTCCTCCGAGGCCGTCTCCTCCGCTCCGGCCGGGGCCGGGGGAGTGAGGCCGGGTACGTAGGCCGGGTCGGTGCCGGCGTGCAGGGGCTGGGTGATCGAACCTATGCGCTGCTCCACGGCGGGCAGTATGGCCGATGAGCCCGCGCCGGTGACAGGCGGTCCGCCCGTTCCGGCCGGCCGACGGCCGCGTCGGCCGGGGCGCGGGCGGCTTATTCTGTTGCCGCAGGGATTCGAGTGCGCGAGAAACGAGTTCAGGTGGGCGACGCTGTCGACGCGGCGAAGCAGGAGTGGGCCGCTGCGTGGCCGGACCTGGACACCAGCCCGGGGGACGTACTGGCCAGGGTCCTGCGGCTCGGCCAGATCGTGGAGGAGGCGTTGAACCGCCGACTGCGGCGGCGCCCGGGGATGGAGGTGTCGAACCTGGGCGACTTCGACGTGTTGAGGGCCCTGCGCCGCTCGGGACCGCCCTACGCCCTGACGCCCGGTCGGCTCCGCCAGGCGATGCTGGTCTCCTCGGCGGGGCTGAGCGGACGGCTCAAGCGCCTGGAGGCGCAGGGGTGGATCACCCGCAGCTCCTCCCTCGACGACCGGCGCTCCACCGTGGTGCGGCTGACCCCCGAGGGGGTCGAGGACCTCGACCGCGACCTGCCGGACCACTACGCCTTCGAAGCCGACCTGCTCCAGGCGCTCGCCCACGGGCAGCGTGACGAGCTGGCCGGCCTGCTGCGCGAACTCCTCCTCCGTCTGGAGTGAGCGTGGGGCTCCGTGCCCCGGTCCGGGCACGGAGCCCCACGCTCACTCACCTTCGCCGGCCGCCGGTCACCACGGGGCGAGCACCGCCCCCAGCGCGCCGACGACCGTCGAAACCGTCGCGGCGATGCCCCAGCTGATCAGGCACAGGCGGCGGTAGCGGGAGGCGTACTCGGCGCGCAACTCGACCGCCCGGTCGGCGATCCGGCGCAGCGACTGCTCGGTGAGGCGGAGCCGGTCCTCGCTGTACAGGCGGACGAACTCGTCGTGTTGGGCCGCGGTCAGCCAGGGCATGCGCCGGGCGAGGGCCTCGGCGTCCCTGTGGGCGCTGCTCCGCTCGGCCTGCACGAGCAGGTACCCCTCGATGCGGTTGATGCCGTCGTCGATCTCCTGCCAGGTGGGAGGCATGTCGGTCGGTCCTTTCCGAGGGAGGTGTCAGCGGGCTCCGGTGCCGCCGGCAGGAGCGATCTTCTTCCGGGCGGACTCGTTCCGAGCCGCCTCCAGCGCCGCGACGTCGGGGTGGTGCAGGTCGAAGGCGGGGGATTCGGACCGGATCCGCGGCAGGGAGACGAAGTTGTGCCGCGGCGGCGGGCAGGAGGTCGCCCACTCCAGCGAGCGGCCGTAGCCCCACGGGTCGTCCACCTCGATCTTCGGCGCGTACTTGGCCGTCTTCCAGACGTTGTAGAAGAACGGCAGGAGCGACGCGCCGAGCAGGAACGAACCGATGGTGGAGACGGTGTTGAGTGCGGTGAAGCCGTCGGCGGCCAGGTAGTCGGAGTACCGGCGCGGCATGCCCTCGGCGCCCAGCCAGTGCTGGACGAGGAAGGTGCCGTGGAAGCCGATGAACAGCGTCCAGAAGGTGATCTTCCCGAGCCGCTCGTCGAGCATCTTGCCGGTGAACTTCGGCCACCAGAAGTGGAAGCCGGCGAACATCGCGAACACCACGGTGCCGAACACCACGTAGTGGAAGTGGGCGACGACGAAGTAGCTGTCGTGCACGTGGAAGTCCAGCGGCGGGGAGGCCAGGATGACGCCGGTCAGACCGCCGAAGAGGAAGGAGACCATGAAACCGATGGACCACAGCATCGGGGTCTCGAAGCTCAGCGAGCCCTGCCACATGGTGCCGATCCAGTTGAAGAACTTCACGCCGGTGGGGACCGCGATCAGGAACGACATGAAGGCGAAGAAGGGCAGCAGCACGCCACCGGTGGCGTACATGTGGTGCGCCCAGACCGTCACCGACAGGCCCGCGATCGCGATGGTGGCGGCGATCAGGCCGATGTAGCCGAAGATCGGCTTGCGGGAGAAGACGGGGACGACCTCGCTGACGATGCCGAAGAACGGCAGCGCCAGGATGTACACCTCGGGGTGGCCGAAGAACCAGAACAGGTGCTGCCACAGCAGCGCGCCGCCGTTGGAGGCGTCGAAGACGTGGCCGCCGAACTTGCGGTCGAACTCCAGGGCGAGCAGGGCGGCGGCCAGCACCGGGAAGGCCAGCAGGATCAGCACACCGGTCAGCAGGACGTTCCAGGTGAAGATCGGCATCCGGAACATCGTCATGCCCGGCGCGCGCATGCAGATGATCGTGGTGATGAAGTTGACCGCGCCCATGATCGTGCCGAAGCCGGAGAGCCCCAACCCCATGATCCACAGGTCCGCTCCCGCGCCCGGCGTGTGGACGGTGCTGGACAGAGGAGCGTAGGCGGTCCAGCCGAAGTCGGGGGCGCCCTGCGGGGTGAGCAGGCTGCCGACGGTGATCAGCGAGCCGAAGAGGTACAGCCAGTACGCGAGCATGTTCAGCCGCGGGAACGCCAGGTCCGGCGCGCCGATCTGCAGCGGCATGATCCAGTTCGCGAACCCGAAGAACAGCGGGGTGGCGAAGATCAGCAGCATGATCGTGCCGTGCATGGTGAACGCCTGGTTGAACTGGCCGTTCGACATCACCTGCAGACCCGGCCGGGCCAACTCGGCGCGCATGACGAGCGCCAGGAGGCCGCCGAAGCAGAAGAAGACGAACGAGGTGACCAGATAGAGCGTGCCGATCGTCTTGTGGTCGGTGGTGGTCAGCCACTTCACCACCGTCCTCCCCCTGCGTCGCTTCCGCGCGCTCGGGGGAGCGGTTCCGGATGGGACCGCCCGCGCCGTCGATTCGCCTACGGACATCTTCCGCCTCCTCACGGGGTCCGGGCCGTCGCACGTTCGTGTCACGGTGGACGGCCCTCCTCACTTTAGCTCTCTCGCGAGCGAGATAAATTGAGGGGGTGCGGACCTCCGGACGAGGGCCGGCGAAGGCGGCCCGAGACGGCTGCGGAGAGCGGAGGGAAAAGCGGAGGGAAGAAGAGCGGAAGGAAAGGGGAGGAGGGGGCGGGGGGCGTGCCGGCCCCGCCCCGGGCTCAGCCCGCGGCGCGCGCGAGGAAGGCGTCCCGGTCCAGGAAGACCATCCGGGCCCGCTTCTGCGGCAGTTCGACCTCGGGGCCGAGGACGAAGCCGGTCCGCAGCAGACGGGCGATGGCCTTCTCGTTGCGGGCGTCGGGTTCGGCGACGATCCGCTTGCGGGCGGGGTCCTCGGCCAGCACGTGGGCGAGGAAGGTCCTCACCAGGGTGTCGGTGAAGCCCGGCTCGGGGGCGCCGGCCACGGGGCCGACCATCAGGTGGAAGCCGAAGTCCCCCGGCCGCACGTCGTAGCACTCGCCGATCGGGTCGGCGTCCGGCTCGTACGTCTGGAAGAGCGCGACCGGCCGGTCGTCGCGGTGGATCAGGTACGCGTGGTGCGTGGTCAGGGAGTCCAGGTACTCGTAGATCTCCAGGACCTGTTCGCGGGTGTGGTCGCGCATCCCCCAGAAGCGGGCCCTCTCCTGCGTCACCCAGCCGTACAGCAGGTCGATGTCGCGGGCGGGGTCCACGGGGACGACGCGGATCGTGCCGAAGCCGTCGACGCGCGTCTCGTGCACGGCCCCGCGGCGCCGGGACGCGGACGCGCCGGTGGATGCGGTGTCGGGGGTCACTTCTCTCCTCGGTCGGATCGGTCGAAGCGGGCGGAAGGGGTGGAGGGGGCGGATCGGGCGGAGGGATCACCGGTTTCCCGGACGAGGCGTGCCCGGTCGGTGACGACCGGGACGAGCTCGCAGCGCGTCCACAGCGGAAGCTGGTCGCGGTGGTGCGGGTCCCCGGGGACGCCCGACGCGCCGAGCGGCACCACCCAGGCGCTGTCCTCGCGGCGGGCGAGGTCCCAGACGTAGCGGGCGGCGGAGGCACGGGCGCCGAGGTCGGTGACGCCGGGCACGCTGGAGGTCGCCAGCACGCAGTCGTGGTCGCCGGAGAGGGCGGGCCAGGGCTCGGGGGGCTCGGCGGGGAGCGCCTGCCAGGGCGCGAGCCGGTGCGTGTCGCCCCACCGCGCCGGCGGGCCGTCCGCGGCGGCCCGACGCGCCGCCACCTCCTCGACGGCCGCCCGCACGGCCCCGGCCCGGTCGGCGAGCGGCAGCCGCTCCGTGGTCAACAGGTGCTCCAGGGCGTAACCGACGCGGGGCACGAGCGCGAGCCAGGGCCGGAACACCTCCGGAACGGGGGGCGGGTCCGCCAGCGGGCGGAACAGCGGATGGTCCGCCAACCGTCGCACGGTCTCGTGGCGGACGGCGGCGAACGACGCGGCGTCGACGCTGTCCGCGTCCATCCGGCGGTCCCACCGCAGCAGCCGCTCCCGCAGCCGGCGGGCGTCGGGGCCCAGTTCCGCGGGGTCGATCCGGTCCAGCAGGTCCAGCAGGGGAGCGGCCGAGGCCAGGTGGGTGTCCCGGTGGACGGCGGCCATGTCCCGCGCCGACCACCGGTCCGCCCCCTCCAGCAGCTCCCGGATGCGCGCGGCCCGGTGCGGCGGGGCGAACTCGACGCCGAGGGGCTCGGCGAGCCCCCGCTCGTTGGCCATGACGGCGACGCCCTCGACGCGTTCGCGCGGCATCGGCCCGTACCAGCCCCGCCAGGCGTACCGAGGGTCCCAGGCGGGCACGACGCGCCGCCGGTTGTCCGGGTGGCGTACGGGGACGGCGCCCGCCACCCGGTGCAGCGTCCCGCCCGCGGTGTCGGCGGCCAGGACGACGTTGACGGGCTCCACCCAGCCGTCCAGGGCCCGGTCGACGTCGGCGACGCTCCGGGCCCGCAGCAGGGGGAGCAGCGTGCCGAAGCCGAGGTCCTCGCGGACGCGCGGGGGGTGGCGGAGGCCGATCGCGTGGCGGACGCCCGGTTCCGTGCCGCCGGGGTCCCCGATGCCCCACGCCTCGGCGTCGGGGCCGTCGACGACGACGGGGCCGCGCTCGGTCTCGACCACCTCGACCGTCACGGGGTCGGCGCCGGCCACCTCGACGGTCTCGACGCGGCGCGCGGCGGGCCGCCAGCCGTCCGGGCCGAGGGCCTCCACCGCCGTGCCGTCCGGTCCGGCGGGCCGGAGCCGTTCGAGGTAGAGGTCCTGGTAGTCGGCCATGGCGTTGGTGATGGCCCAGGCCACGTGGCCGGTGTGGCCGAAGTGGGCGATGCCGGGGACGCCGGGGACCGCGAGGCCGACCACGTCGAACTCCGGGCAGACCAGCCGGATCTGCTGGTACACCCCCGGAGCCTCGATGAACCGGTGGGGGTCCCCGGCGATGATCGCGGCACCGCCGGCGGTGCGGTCCCCGGTGACGAGCCAGCCGTTGCTGCCGGAGGTTCCGGGGCCGTCGCCGGCGAACACCCCGACCCACGCGGGTCCGAGCCGGCGGGTCACGGTGTCGCGCCAGAACTTGGCGGGGAAGCCCGCGAACAGCACGTGCGTGGAGAGCCAGACGCCCAGCGGCGTCCACGGCCGCCACGTACCCGGGGCGAGCCCGGTCGCGGCGAACTCGGGTGCCCGGCGGGCCCCCTCGGCGAGGCCGTCGTTGACCCCGTCGACGTAGGCGCGCACCCAGGAGGCGGTCTCGGGGTCCTTCCGCTCCAGGGCGATCAGGCACCGCCGGGCGGTGTCCTCCAGGCGGGCCTGCCGCGCGAACCGGTCCCAGGGGACGGCCTCGGCGCCGAGGAACGCCGCCGTGGTGCCCTGGACGCGGTGCCGTTCGACCTCGATCTGCCAGGCGCGGTCCACGGCCGCGTTGCGTCCCTGGGCGAAGGCCAGCTCGTTCGCGCCGTCCGCGCGCAGGTGCGGGACGCCCCAGGCGTCCCGGAGGATCTCCGTGTCCACCGTCGTCACTCTTCTCTCGGAGGGGGAGTCGGCCCGGTGGCCGCGTCCCGTGCGGGCCGCACGGCGCGGCCGAGGAGCACCCCGGCCACGCAGCCGCCCAGGAGGACCGCCGCCGCCCCGGCCAGTTGGCCCGCCTGGAGACCGGCGGCGAACGCCTCGGTGACCGAGGCGCGCTCCGCTGCCCCGGAGACCTGCGCCAGGGCGGCGGGCAGCGACTCGGCGGTGTCCACGGAGTCCGGCAGCAGGGCGCCGAACCGGGAGACGAAGACGGCGCCGAGCACGGCGACGCCCAGCCCGGTGCCCATCTCCGACAGAGTGCCGTTGACCCCGGCGCCCGCGCCGGCCCGCTCCTTCGGGATCGCGCCCATGATGGCCTCGGCGATGGCCGGGTTGGCGAAGCCGCAGCCCGCCCCCATCAGCACCAGCCCGCACAGCATTCCGCCGTAGCCCCCGCCGCCGACGAGGGCGACGACGGCGAAACCGGCCGCCATCAGGGCCATTCCGGAGGCGATCGCGGCCGGCAGGCCGAGGCGCGCGATGAGCCGGGCGGAGAGGCCGGTGAAGTTCACCAGCACCACGGTCAGGGCGAAGGGCGCGATGTTGACGCCCGCCTGGAGCGCGGAGTCGCCGCGGACGAACTGGAGCTGCTGGGTGAGCAGGTAGAGGGCGCCGCCGCTGCCGAAGGTGATCAGGACGACGCCCGTCACGGCCCCGGTGAAGCGGCGTTCGCGGAACAGGCCCATGTCGAGCATCGGGTGTTCCGCCCGGCGCTCCCAGCCGACGAAGGCGGCCAGGACGGCGGTGCCGAACAGGGCCGGGACGAGGACACCGGCGGAGGTCCAGCCGTGTTCCGGACCGGTGATGACGGCGTAGACGACCGAGGTCATGCCGACGACGGAGAGCGCCACGCCCGGCAGGTCCGGACGCCCGCCGCGCGGGTCCCGGGTCTCGGGGACCAGGGCCGCGACGGCCACGAGACCCACGAGCACCACCGGGATGTTGATCAGGAAGACCGCGCCCCACCAGTAGTGGTCCAGCACCAGCCCGCCGACGACCGGCCCGGCCGCGAACCCCAGGGCGTTGACGGCCCCCCAGATGCCGATGGCCTTGGGCCGCTCGTCGGCCTCGAAGACCTGCATGACGACGGCGAGGGTGGTGGTCAGCAGCAGCGCCGCGCCCACGCCCATGCCCGCGCGGGCCGCGATGAGCCCGGCGGAGGAGCCGGCGAGGCCGGCCGCGAGCGAACCGGCCCCGAAGAGGGCCAGACCGGCCAGCAGCATCCTCTTGCGCCCGTAGCGGTCGGCGGCGCTGCCCGCGCTGAGCAGCAGGCCCGCCTGCACCAGCGCGTAGGCGTTGATCATCCACTGGACGTCGGCGGTGGACGCGCCCAGCTCGGAGGTGAGGGACGGGATCGCCACGTTGAGCACGGTGTTGTCGAGCACCACGACGAGCTCGGCGAGGCAGACCACGGCGAGGATGGCCCAGCGGGCCGGGTGCCCGCCGGCCGGCCCGGCCTCCGCGCGCGCGTCGGAGACCGGGCCGGCGGCCCCGGTGGTCGGGTCGGTCGTCGCCATGGCCGGTCAGGACCTCGCGGGGGCGAAGGGGGCGATGGGGTTCTTCAGGGTGCCGACGAGCTGGAGCGCGCCGGAGGGGTCCGCCAGGTCCACCATCTGCCGGTTGTCGCGCAGTTGGAGCCGGTTGAGGCAGGACAGCGCGAACTCCTCCGCGAAGATGTCGTACCGCTCGAACCGCTCGGCCAGCTCCGGCACGGACTCCTGGTAGCGCGTCACCGCCTCGGCGACCGTCCGCCAGAAGGCGTCCTCCGTCAGCACGCCCTGGTCGGCGAGGATCGCGCCGAGGTGGCGCAGGAAGCAGTCGAAGACGTCGGTGAGGATCGACAGCAGCTTCATGTCCTCGGGGACCTCGGCGCGGATGCGCTCCACCCGCGGGGGCAGCTCCACGTCGGGGCTCATGACGACGATCTCCTCGGCGATGTCCTTGAACACCGCCCGGGCCACGGCGTCGTCCTCGAGGACCAGGATGACGTTCTCGCCGTGCGGCATGTACACCAGGTCGTAGGCGTAGAAGCTGTGCAGCAGCGGGGCGAGGTAGGCGTCGAGGTAGCGGCCCAGCCACTCCTCGGGGGAGAGGCCGGAGCGCGCCATGAGCGCGGCGGCCAGCGAGCGCCCGTCGCGGTCGGTGTGAAGCAGGGACGCCATGGTGGCGAGCCGCTGCCCCTCCTCCAGCCGCGGTACGGGGCTCTCCCGCCACAGGGCCGCGAGCATCTTGCGGTACGGCGAGTAGCGGTCGGTGGCGGCCTCGTAGCCGGGGTGGCGGTAGCCGACGGCGGCGCGTTCGCGGATGACGCCCAGCCCGGTGGCGCGCAGCACGGGGTCCTTCTCGATCAGGTCGGCCAGCCAGTCGTTGATGGCCGGGGTGGCCTCCATGTAGGCGGCGGACAGGCCCCGCATGAAGCCCATGTTCAGCACGGACAGGGCCGTCTTCACGTAGTGCTTGGCCGGGTCGCTGGTGTTGAAGAAGGTCCGGATGGACTGCTGGGCCAGGTACTCGTCCTCGCCCTCGCCGAGGAGGACGATCCGGCGCTCGGCGACCTCCGAGGAGAACGTCACGGCGATCTTGTTCCACCACTGCCAGGGGTGGACCGGGATCAGCAGGTAGTCCGCGAGGTCCAGGCCGAGGCCGCTCATCACGGAGGCGAAGCGGTCGAGGGTGTCCGGGCCGAGTTCGGCGCGGAGCAGGCTCTCGTAGTCGGTGTCGGCCGAGCAGGTGAAGGTGGCGTGGTCGCGGTGGGCGGCCACCCACAGCAGCCGCACGGGCGTGGCCGCCTCGGGGGCGTAGGCCAGGTACTCGTGGACGCCGAAGCCCAGCCGGCCGTTGTTGGCCACGAAGCAGGGGTGGCCCTCGGTCATGCCGGTCTCGATCGCCTGGAAGTCGGCGGCGGCCAGCTCGTCGGCGGTGACGGGCTTCTTGGCGAGTTTGTACGCGGTGCTCGCGAGGGTGGAGCCGATCTCCTCCAGGTAGACGGGGAGGATCTCGTCGCTCAGGCCGAGGGCGCCGCGGAACTCGGTGAAGAACGCGAGGGCGTCCAGCGGCAGTTCGGCGCCGTCGCGCCGACGGGTGATGCTGTCGGCGTCGACGTGCCAGTGGTCGAGCGCCATCAGCCGGGCCGTGAAGCGGTACTCGACGTCGCCGTCGTCGCTGGTGACGGCGTACCGGCCGGCGCCCAGCGCGGTGGGGGTGAGCAGGCGTTCGTGGGAGAACTCCGACAGGGCCTTGCGCAGCAGCAGGCGGACGGCGGTGTCCCAGTTCTCGGGGGTCAGGTGGGCCACGGCCTCGTGCGGGGCGGGCAGGGGGGCGGGGCGGGGGGAGGGGGTCACAGGGCGGCTCCTCGTACGGCTTCCTCGAACCGCTCGCGGGTGCAGACGCTGAGCAGGGCTTCCTTCTCCGGTTTGGCGATCCGCCCGACGACCTCGAAGCCGACGGCGGCGTTGAGGGCGTGCACGGCGGTGTTGCGGACGTCGGGCTCCACGACCACGCGCCGGGTCGCCGGGTCGTCGAAGAGCATCGCCATCACCGTGGTGATGACGGCCCGGGTGAAGCCGTGGACGGGCGTGTCGGACGGAGCGGTGAGGAAGTGCATGCCGACGTCGCCCGCCTCGTGGTCGTACAGCCCGGCGAGTTCCACGTGCGCGGGGTCGTACCGCTCGACGAGGAACGCGGGACGGCCCCGGTGGAGGCCGAGGAAGGCGTCGTGGTGCGGATGCTCGGCGATCATCCGGTACTCGTGGGCGACCTCGGCCTCGTCGGCTTCCTGCATCATCCAGTACACGGCCTTGGGGTGGGTCACCCAGCGGTGCAGCAGGGGCGCGTCGGCCTTGGGGTCCAGGGTGGCCACGGAGAACTCGCCCAGTCGGGGGTCCTCGCGGCGGAAGACGGTGTCCCTCACGCGATGTCCCCCTCGGGAGCGCCGAAGTCCTGGAAGGCGATGGTCTTCTCGACCGCGTAGACCTCGCGGCCGAGGATGTCGCGGATGATGCAGGAGTTGCGGTACGGGCCCATGCCCAGGTCCGGCGAGGTGACGCTGTGGGCGTGGACGGCGCCGTTCTGCAGGAAGACGCCGCGGCCGGTGACGTCGATGCTGTAGTTGCGGGCGACGTCGAAGCGGCCCGAACCGTCGAAGCGGAGCCGGTCGCGGATGCCGTCGAGGAAGGCGGGGACGCGGTAGCGGTAGCCGGTGGCCAGGATCAGCCCCTCGGTGGTGAGCGTGAACTCCTTGTCCTGCTCGTGCTGGTGGAGGCCGAGGGTGTAGGTGCCGCTCGCCTCGTCGTAGGAGGCGGTGGTGAGCGCGGTGTTGGTCAGCAGCCGGGTGGGGACGGGGCCGGAGACGCTCTTGGCGTACAGCAGGTCGAAGATCTCGTTGACGAGATCCGTGTTGATGCCCTTGAAGAGGCCCTTCTGCTCGCCCTCCAGCCGGTACCGGGTGGCCTCGGGCAGGGCGTGGAAGTAGTCGATGTAGTCCGGGGAGGTCATCTCCAGGGTCAGCTTGGTGTACTCCAGCGGGAAGAACCGCGGGGAGCGGGTGACCCAGGTGAGGCTGTAGCCGTGGGTGTCGATCTCGGAGAGCAGGTCGTGGTAGATCTCGGCGGCGCTCTGGCCGCTGCCGACGACGGTGATGCTCCGCTTGGCCTGGAGGGACTCCTTGTGCTCCAGGTAGCGGGAGTTGTGGATCGCGTCGCCGCCCAGCCCCTCGCAGGCCGGGGGGACGTACGGCGGGGTGCCGGTGCCCAGGACGAGGTGACGGGCCCGGTGCTCGGTGTGCTCGCCGGTGGCGGTGTCGCGGGCGGTGACGGTGTAGAGGTCGTCGGTCTCGTCGTGGGAGACGGCCACCACCTCGCGGCCGAAGCGAACAGAGGAGAGCCGGTCCGCGGCCCAGCGGCAGTAGGCGTTGTACTCGGCGCGCAGCGGATAGAAGCTCTCGCGGATGTAGAACGGGTACAGCCGCCCGGACTGCTTGAGGTAGTTGAGGAAGGAGTACGGGGAGGTGGGGTCGGCCAGGGTCACCAGGTCGGCCATGAAGGGCGTCTGCAGCGTGACGCCGTCCAGCAGCATGCCGGGGTGCCAGTCGAACCGGGGGCGGCTCTCCAGGAAGAGGCCGTCGAGGTCGTCGATCGGCTCCGTGAGACAGGCCAGGCCCAGGTTGAACGGGCCGAGTCCGATGGCTATGAAGTCGTGCGGGGTGTCGTGAGCGGTGGACACGTCGTCTCCGGTTGAGAGTGGGTCAGGCGGCCGGCGAGCCGGTGAGGCGGGCGGAGGCCAGGTGGTCCTCCGCGTGCGCGGCGATCAGGTCGAGGACGGCGCGGATGTCGTCCGGCGTGGTCTCCGGGTTGAGCAGGGTGAACTTCAGGTGGTGGCGTCCGTCGACCACCGTTCCGGCGACCACGGCCTCGCCGGAGGCGGCCAGGGCCTCGCGGGCGTGCAGGTTGGCCAGGTCCACGGCCGTCTCCCCGACGGGCTCCTCGGGCACGTAGCGGAAGACCAGGGTGGAGAGGGTGGGCTTGGTGACGACCGTGAAGCGGGGGTCGTCCTCCAGCAGCCGCCAGGCGTCGGCGGCCAGGTCCACGACCCGGTCGAAGAGCGCGCCCACGGCGTCGGCGCCCATGATGCGCAGGGTCAGCCACAGCTTGAGCGCGTCGAAGCGGCGGGTGGTCTGGAGCGACTTGTCGACCTGGTTGGGGATGCGCCGCTCGACGCTGCGGGCCGGGTTGAGGTAGTCGGCGTGGTACGTCGCGTGCCGCAGGGTGGCGCCGTCGCGGACGATGACGGCGCTGGAACTGACCGGCTGGAAGAAGGACTTGTGGTAGTCCACGGTGACCGAGTCGGCCCGTTCGATGCCGTCGAGGAGTCCGCGGCGGGTGGTCGAGGCCAGCAGTCCGCAGCCGTAGGCGGCGTCGACGTGGAACCACGTCCCGGCCTCCTCGCACAGCTCGGCGATCTCCGGGAGGGGGTCGATGGAGCCGAAGTCGGTGGTGCCGGCGGTGGCGGAGACGGCCATCACCGTCAGCCCCTCCTCCCGGCAGCGGCGCAGCTCGCGGGCGAGGGCGTCGGTGCGCATCCGGCGGTCGCCGTCGCAGGGGACGGAGACGACGGCGTCCGGCTCCAGGCCGAGGAGTTTGGCGCCCTTCAGGACGGAGAAGTGGGCGGCCTCGGAGGTCAGGACGCGCAGTTTCGGCAGCATCTCGGAGACCGACGGCAGGGTGGGGGAGTTCTTCCGCAGCACCCGGAAGGACTCCTCCCGGGCCAGCAGCAGCGCCTGGAGGTTGGACTGGGTCCCGCCGCTGGTGAAGATGCCGTCCGCGGCCCGGCCCAGGCCGATGCGCGCGGCGGTCCAGTCGATGAGCCGGCGTTCCATCAGGGTGCCGCCGGCGCTCTGGTCCCAGGTGTCCAGGGAGGAGTTGACGGCGGAGAGCACCGCCTCGCCGAGGAGGGCGGGAAGCACCACCGGGCAGTTGAGGTGGGCGAGGTAGCGGGGGTGGTGGAAGTAGACCGCGTCGCGGAGGTAGACCCGCTCCAACTCGTCGAGGGCGGCGGCCGGGTCGCCCAGGGGACGGTCGAGGTCGATGGCGTCTATCCCGGGGGCCAGTTCATCCGGGGTGACGCCGGTGAACGGGCGGGTGGTCCCGGCGACCGTCCGGGCGACCCGCGCCACACCTTCGGCGACCAGACGCCGGTAGTCCTCGGCGGTGGCGTTGTTCAACAGGTGGGAGCGGGGGTCGCCGGCGGTTCCGACGGTCGCGTCGGCGAGGGGGGCAGGGGATCCCTGGAGACTCACGCTCGGGTCCTCCGAGTTGGGGGCATGTGGACTTAGGTAAGGCTATCCTAACTTACTTTTGATCATGCGAGAGCCCCGCGTACCGCAGGAAGTACCGGGGCTCCGTGGGGGGATCGACCCGCCGTCAGGCGGCGCCGGAGAGCGCCTCGGCGCGCAGATCCTCCTCGGAGGCGCCCAGGCGCCAGTAGCCGGAGAAGGCCACCCGCTCCCGTCCCAGGCCCCGTTCGGTCACCAGATGGCGGCGCAGTGCGCGCACCGCGCCGGACTCGCCCGCCACCCACGCGTACGGGCTGCCCTCGGGCAGCGCGGCGGCGCGCACGGCGTCGACCACCGCGCCGTGCCGGCGCAGTCCGTCCCGCACCAGCCAGGCGATCTCGACGTCGGCCGCGGTGGGCAGCGGACGCACGTCCTCCGCCCGGGGCACCTCGATCCACGCCCGCGCGCGGACTCCGGCGGGCAGCCAGGCCAGGATGCCGGCGACGGCCGGCAGCGCCGTCTCGTCGGCGGCCAGCAGCACCCAGTCCGTGTCCAGGGGAGGACGGAAGCAGACGCTCTTGTTCTCCGGCGTCCGCGGGCCGAGGAGGCGGACCCGCGCCCCCGGCCGGGCGTCGCGCGCCCAGCGGGTGGCGGGCCCGGTGTCGCCGTGCAGGACGAAGTCGACGTCCACCTCGCCCGCCTCCGGGCGCTGTTCGGACACCGTGTAGGACCGCATGACCGCGCGCACCGCCGGGTCCATCGCCCGCCAGGCGGCGAACCAGGCGTCGCCCAGCTCCACCGGGACGACGGGCTCGGCCTGACCGGGATGCGGCAGGAAGAGCGAGAAGCTCTGGTCCCGGCCGCCGCCCGCGAACTCCCCGAGCTGCTCCCCGCCGAAGGTGATCCGGACGATGGAGGGCCCGAGCCGCCGGCGGCGCACGACCGCGGCGTCGAAGAAGCGGAACGGCGACGCCGGCCGGGCGGCGGCGTGGTGCGCCGCCTTCCGGGGCGCGGCGAGCGGGACGGCGGTGCGCGGAGTCATCTGCGGATCTCCTTCTCGGAGTTGGCTGTCCTGCGCGGTCTGGTGGGGCCCTGCCGTGCCCCGCCCGGCCTCAGCCGAGCTTCTTGGCCTTGGTGATGGCGTCGGCCAGGTTCTCCAGCAGCGGAGCGGCGCCCTGGTAGGAGAAGCGCGGCACCGGGTCCCACTCGGCGACCTGGCCGGCCTTGACCGCCGGGAGCGCCTTCCAGGTGGGCTTGGACTCCAGGTCCTTGGGCTGCAGGGCGGTGCTGCGGTTGTCGAGGATGATGAGGTCGGCCTCGTACTCGCCGGCGTTCTCCCAGCTCAGGCTCTGGAAGTAGCCGCCGCTCTCCTTGGTGTCCTTCGGGATGACGAAGTTCACGCCGAGCTCGGCGAAGTAGTTCAGGTCGGCCGCGGGCTCGGGCGTGGAGACGTAGAAGTAGTCCGCGCTGCCGGAGGCGGCCATCACCCGCAGCCCGCCGCTGGCCTTGGCGGCCCTGCGGAGCTTCTCGGCGGCCGCCTCGAAGCGGGCCTTGCCGTCGGTGACCTGCTTGGACTTCAGGTCGGCGCCGAGGGACTCGGCCAGCTCGGCGTAGCGCTGGATCGGCTTGAGCAGGGAGACGTTGGCCACCTGGACGGCCACGCTGGGGGCGAGCTTGAGGATCTTGTCCTTGCTCTCGTCCGGCACGTACCACAGCGATCCCGCGTCGTACTGGTGCGTGACCAGCAGCTCGGGATTGAGCGCCGCGTACTTCTCGATGTCGAACTCGCCCCAGGCGTTGCCGATGATCTCGACCTTCTTCACGTCCAGGTCGCCGGCCTGGGGGTGGGCCGAGCCGTCCTCCAGGGTCGTCTCGCCGAAGACGCCGACGATCCGGTCCTTCAGCCCGAAGTCGGCGAGGGCGGCGGCGGTCCCGGTGAACGCCACGATGCGCCGGGGCGTCGTGTCGGCGGTGACCTTCTCCTTGCGGTCGTCGGTGAACGACCAGGGGCCGTCCTCGCCCGACGCCTTGCCCGATGTCCCCGAACCACCGTCCCCGCAGGCCGCGAGCAGGGCGCCCAGGCCGAGAGCGCCACCCGCCGCGAGGATTCCCCGGCGGGAGAGGTTGACGGTTCTTTCACGGGACATGGTCGTGCCTCTCTAGCAAACGCACATGGATACGACAGGGGGTCAGACGACCGGTCGCGGCTGTTAGGTTAACCTAACCAAAGTCCGAGCCCAAGGGGGGAGGGTCGCCGACCCCCGGCACTCCCGGAGTCCGCACGTGTCAGTGATCAAGTCATCCCCTCCCGAGGGGAGGACGGCGCCGCCGCCGTCTCCTCCCGCCGAGGACCGCGCGTCCGGAGCGCGCACCGCCCTGCGCTCCGCCGGGCTGCTGGGCGCCCTGGCGCTCCTGCTCGTCCTGCTGGTGCTGAGCCTCGGCTTCGGCGCCCGGCCGCTCTCGGTGGGCGAGGTGTGGGGCGGACTCTTCGACAGCGGCTCCGCCACCTGGGCCGTGGTGCACGAGATGCGTCTGCCGCGCACCCTGCTCGGACTGCTCATCGGCGCCGCCCTCGGCATGGCCGGCGCGGTGATGCAGGCCCTCACCCGCAACCCGCTCGCGGACCCCGGACTCCTGGGCATCAACGCCGGGGCGTCGGCGGCCGTGGTCACCGCCATCACCTTCCTCGGCGTGACCGGCTTCACCGGATACGTGTGGTT
Organism: Streptomyces macrosporus; assembly: GCF_039533145.1. NCBI lineage: Bacteria > Bacillati > Actinomycetota > Actinomycetes > Kitasatosporales > Streptomycetaceae > Streptomyces > Streptomyces macrosporus. The sequence goes on along the minus strand of NZ_BAAASZ010000024.1, from coordinate 6,535 downwards.
CGCCCTGGTCGGGGCCGCCGCCGTCTCCGCCCTCGTCTACGCGATCGGCGGCGGACGCGGAGCCACCCCGGCGCGGCTGGCCCTGGCCGGCGCCGCGCTCAACGCCGCCCTGTACTCCTACGTCAACGCCGCGATGATCATGGAGAGCGCCTCGCTGGAGCGGATGCGCTTCTGGACCGTCGGCTCGCTGGCCACGGCCCGGATGGACACCGTCGTCCAGGTGCTGCCGTTCGTGGCCGGCGGCCTCCTGGTCGCCTTCGCCCTCGCCCGGCCGCTCAACGCCCTCGCGCTCGGCGACGACCAGGCCCGCGCGCTGGGCGCCCGGCCGGAGAGGGTCCGGACGGCCTGCATCGTCGCCATCACCCTGCTGTGCGGCGCGGCCACCGCCGCGGCCGGCCCCATCGTCTTCGTCGGCCTGATGGTGCCGCACCTCGTCCGCGCGCTCACCGGCCCCGACCTGCGCTGGACGCTGCCCTACTGCGCGGTGCTCGCTCCCGTGCTGCTGCTCGGCTCCGACGTGCTCGGCCGGCTCCTCGGCCGCCCCGGCGAACTCCAGGTCGGCGTCGTCACCGCCGTCCTCGGCGGCCCCCTCTTCCTCTACGTCCTGCGGAGCCGGAAGGTGGCGGCGGCATGAGAACCCTCCGCGTCGGACCGACGCTCAGCCTCCGCTACCGCCCCCGGGCCCTGGCCGCCGCCGTCGGCTGCCTGCTCGTGGCCCTGGCCGCCGGCGTCGTCACCATCGGCGGCGGCGACTACCCCATGAGCCCCGCCGAGGTGCTGACCACCCTCACCGGCGGCGGCACCCCCTCCCAGGACTTCATCGTCAACGAACTGCGCCTGCCCCGGGTGCTCGCCGCCCTCCTCGTGGGAGCCTCCCTCGGCCTGGCCGGCGCGGTCTTCCAGTCCGTGGTGCGCAACCCGCTCGGCAGCCCGGACATGCTCGGCCTCACCCAGGGCGCGTCCACGGGAGCGCTGATCGTCATCGTCACCGGCGGCAGCAGCGCGGCCCTGGCCGGCGGAGCCGTCGTCGGAGGCATCGTCACCGGCCTGCTGATCCACGCCCTCGCCTGGCGTCGGGGCCTCCACGGCTTCCGGCTGGTCCTCGTCGGCATCGGCGTCATGGCGATGCTCACCGGGGTCAACAACTACCTGCTCACCCGCGGCAAGCTGATGGAGGCGTCCCGCGCGATCCTGTGGCTCACCGGCAGCCTCGACGGCCGCGGCTGGCCCGAACTCACCCCCCTGCTGATCGCGTTGGCCGTGCTGGGCCCGGTCATCGTCCTCGGGTGCGGACGGGCCCTGCGGATGACGGAGATGGGCGACGACGCGGCGCACTCCCTCGGCGTGCGGGTCGAACGGTCCCGCACCGTGGCGCTGGGCTCCGCCGTCGTCCTGGTCTCCTTCTCCGCCGCCTGCGCCGGACCGGTCTCCTTCGTGGCGCTCACCGCGCCCCAGCTCGCCAAGCGGCTCACCCACGCGCCCGGCCCCAATCTGGTGCCCGCCGCCTGCATGGGCGCGACCCTGCTGGTGCTCGCCGACTGGGCCGCCCAGAACCTCTTCGCCGGGCGGCAGCTCGCGGTGGGCGTCGTCACCGGCCTCCTCGGCGGCGGCTATCTGGTGTGGCTGCTGGCGACCCAGCGGAAGGCGGGCCGCATATGACGGCGCGAACGGCGGCGGGAAACGAAGGCGGACACCTCCAGGACGGAGCACGACGGATGACGCACGGCAAGCAGGAGACCTCCGCGGCGGCGGCCGGGGAGGCGCGGCTGAGGGGCGAGGGCCTCACCCTCGCCTACGAGCGGCGGACGATCGCCGAGGACCTCACGGTGGCGATACCGGACCGGTCGTTCACCGTCATCATCGGCCCCAACGCCTGCGGCAAGTCCACCCTGCTGCGCGCCCTGTCGCGGATGCTCAAGCCGGCCGCCGGCTCGGTGCTCCTCGACGGCAAGGACATCACCTCGATGAACGCCAAGCAGGTCGCCCGGACCCTCGGCCTGCTGCCGCAGTCCTCCATCGCGCCCGAGGGCATCTCCGTCTCGGAACTGGTCTCCCGGGGCCGCTACCCGCACCAGGGACTGCTGCGCCAGTGGTCGCGGGAGGACGAGCGCGTCGTGGCGGAGTCGATGGCCTCCACCGGGGTCGCCGAACTCGCCGACCGCTCCGTGGACGAACTCTCGGGCGGACAGCGGCAGCGGGTGTGGATCGCCATGGCGCTGGCCCAGCAGACGCCCCTGCTGCTGCTCGACGAGCCGACCACGTACCTGGACCTCGCCCACCAGATCGACATCCTGGACCTGTGCGCCCGCCTCCACGAGGAGGAGGGCCGCACCCTGGTCGCCGTGCTCCACGACCTCAACCACGCCGCCCGCTACGCCACCCATCTGATCGCCATGCGCGACGGGCGGGTCGTGGCCTCCGGCCCGCCGGCCGAGATCGTGACCGCGGAGCTGGTGGAGGAGGTCTTCGGCCTGCCCTGCCGGGTCATCGACGACCCGGAGACCGGGACCCCGCTGGTGGTGCCCGCCGCGCGCCACCGCGCACGGGAGCCGCTGGCGGTGCGGAGCGCCTCCTGACCGTCGCCGCGCGCCCGGACGGAGCCGCCCGCCGGGCGGCGCCGCGGGCGACACGGCGACGGAGGGGGACGGGACGGGACGGCGGTCAGCCCCGGCCGGCGGCGTCCAGGATCCGCCCGCACAGTTCCAGGGCGTGGTCGACGTCGCGCGACAGGTACATCAGCTCGACGAAGGCGTGCTCGACGCCGGCCTCGCCGCGGGCCCGCTTCAGGGTGTCGGCGATGTCGTCGACCGTGGCCTCGGAGGAGGGATTGACGCGCAGGATCACGTCCAGTTCCCCGGGGTCCCGTCCCGCGCGCCCGGCCTCCTCCCGGAGCCGCGCCATCGGCTCGGTGATCGCGGCGGGGTCGAAGCCGCCGGGGAGGGTGACGACCGGCAGCCAGCCGTCGGCGCGCAGGGCGATGCGCCGCATCGCCCGTGGGGCGAAGGCCCCCAGGTAGATCGGGGGGCGGGGCTCTCGGGCGGGCTTGAGCCGGACGTGACCGGCGGGGATCGTCCACCGCGGGCCGTCGTGCTCCACCGGGTCGGTGGTCCACCACGTCTCGAGGACGTCGAGGCACTCGTCCAGCCGGGCGCCGCGCTCCTCCATCGGCACCCCCACGGCCCGGTACTCCTCGGGGGACCAGCCGGTGCCGAAACCGGCCAGGAGCCGCCCGCCGCTGAGCCGGTCGATGCCGGCCAGTTGCCGGGCGAGCAGGGCCGGCGGGTACCAGGGGGCGTTGATGACGTTGCTGCCGAGCAGCACCCGTTCGGTGGCCACGGCCGCCGCGGTGAGGACGGTGAAGGGGTCCGCGGCGACGTGGAACTCCTCCGGGACGCCGTCCGTGCCCGGGTAGCAGACGCTGGGGGACACCGCCGTGAGCAGACGGTCGCCGGCCCACAGGCCGGCCGCCCCGAGCGCCTCGGCCTCCCGGGCGAACCGGGGGACCTCGGAGATCCGCTCACCCAGGGGGCCGTACTGGGGCAGAGTGAAGCCGATACGCATCGTGTGTCCTCAACTCCTCTGTTTCGAAAGGCGGTTGACGGTCGGTCGGAACCCGGTAAACGTGTATTGTGCAACTTGTCGCGGGCCGGTTTGAGCGGAACCGCGAAATCCTGCCCGCGGCCGTCGGCGGAACGTGTGCCGGCATCGGCCGTGTCCCGAACGCCCGGCGGCACAGGACGAGTTGACACACGGGGGTAAACGATGCCTGCCAGGCGTCATCGGCTGGTTCTCGCCGTGCTCGGCAGCCTCGGCATGGTGCTCGCGTCGACCGGGCCGGCGTCCGCGGGAGTGCCGGACGAGCGGCCGTGCACCACCGTGGCCTCGTCCACCATGCCCGACTGGACCTGGACCAGTGCCACCACGGTGGAGCGGCAGCTCACCATGGCGGGCGGGGACGCACACGACCGCGCCGACCCGCTGATGGGGTCGATCCGGCCGCGGATCGACCCCGCCGCGTACGCGGACGGGGAGACGGGCGAGAGACTGCTGCGCCCCATCGGACCGCTGGGCCACCTGGGGCCCCTCGGCCCCTGGGGTCCGCTGGGCCGCTACGGGCCGGTGGGGGAGGCCGGCGAGCACTGGGAGGCGCAGCTCGACCACATGCGGCAGCACCCCTTCCTGGCCTCGCTGCTCGACACCTGGGGCGTCCTCGCCGAACCCGTCCTGGGGGAGGACGGCCCGCTCGGCCCGGCCGGGCCGGTCGACCGGCAGGCCTACTGCGAGGACCTGGCCGCGATCAACGAGGTCTCCGGACAACTACAGGCCGGCGGTGTGTACGGTCCGCTCGGGCCCGTCGGCCCCCTGGGCGTCTACGGTCCCCTCGGTCCGCTCGGCCCTCGCGGCCCGCTGGGAGCCCTCCTCGACCCGGACGACGGCCGGTACTTCGACAACGGCGAACTCCTCACCGAGGTCGAGGGCGCGGCCCCCTGGGGCGGCGGCGAGAAGCGCACCTACGAGCTGGTGGAGATGTACCCCGCCGGGCGGGCCCGCGCCGCCGGCGTCGACCTCGACACGTCGTTCACGGCCGCCGACGTCATGGCGCCCGGCCGGTCGCTCGACTACCCGATGACCTCCTCCCAGGAGCAGTTCGTCACCGTCACGGTGGTGCCCGACGGCGGATTCGCCGACCTGACCTGCATGGTGAACGCCTACGGTGTCAACCCGTGCGCCGTCTACCCGGCCCTGTCCGTGTATCCGAACGGGGCGGCGGTCGACACCGAGGACGTCCTGATCCGCGACGTCTTCGGATTCCCGGCCCCGTGGAAGACCCCGCGGGAGATCACCGACCTCTACACGCTGGAACTGCTCGACGGCTCGGGCGACGTCGTGGCGCGGTCCCGGTCGACCCGGTACGTCGACTGGATCCAGATCAAGGTGCCCGCCGGCGCGGAGCTGACCGCGCGGGTCACGATGGAGTCGGCCTGGGACGACGGCGCGATCGGCTCCCGGTACCGGCTCGTCGTCACCGGCTCCACGGACTGGATCGCCTCGGCCGGCTCCTCGGGTGCGCACCAGGTGGGTCCGGGGGGCCTGTGACTCCGGGCTCCGGAGATCTTGACGCGGTGCCGGGTCCGTGAAGGATGAACCCATGCGCCTCGACATCGACCGGATCCGCAGTTGCTTCCCCGCCCTGGACGAGGGGGTGGCCCACTTCGACGGACCCGGCGGGTCGCAGGTGCCCCGGCAGGTGGCCCGCGCCGTCGCCGACACCCTGTGCGGCGGCATCGCCAACCGCGGCACCGTCACCGTCGCCGAGCGGCGGGCCGAGACCGTGGTGCGGGAGGCCCGGGCGGCCATGGCCGACCTGCTGGGCTGCCGCCCCGAGGGGGTGGTCTTCGCGCGGTCGATGACGCAGGCGACGGTCGACATGGCGCGGGCCCTGGCCAAGGAGTGGGGCGAGGGCGACGAGGTCGTGGTGACGCGACTGGACCACGACGCGAACATCAGGCCCTGGATCATCGCCGCCGAGGCGGCCGGCGCGACCGTGCGGTGGGCCGACTTCGACCCGGCGACCGGCGAGCTCACGGTCGACGACGTGGCCGCCGTGCTGACGCCGCGCACGCGGCTGGTGGCGGTGACGGCCGCGTCCAACCTGCTCGGCACCCGGCCCGACGTCCCCGCGATCGCCGAGGCGGCCCACGCGGTGGGCGCACTGGTGTACGTGGACGGGGTGCACCTCACCCCGCACGCCGCCGTCTCGGCGACGGACTGGGGCGCGGACTTCTACGCCTGTTCGCCGTACAAGTTCTTCGGGCCGCACCACGGTGTGGTCGCCGCCGCCCCCGAACTGCTGGAGACGATCCACCCCGACAAGCTGCTGCCGTCCACCGACGCCGTCCCCGAGCGTTTCGAACTCGGCACGCTGCCCTACGAGACGCTGGCCGGGACGGTGGCCGCCGTCGACTTCATCGCCGACCTCGGCGACCCGCCGGCCGGTGCGCGACGCACCCGGCTGCTGGAGTCGATGCGGCGGGTGGAGGCCCACGAGGAGGAACTCTTCGGCCGACTGCTGGACGGACTGGCGGCACTCGACGGCGTCACCCTGCACGGCTCGCCGCAGCGGCGCACCCCCACCGTCCTGTTCTCCGTGGCGGGCCACGCGCCCCGCCAGGTGTACGAGCACCTGGCCCGGTCGGGGGTGAACGCGCCCGCGGGCAGCTTCTACGCGATCGAGGCGGCTCGCCACATCGGCCTGGGGGAACCGGGCGCCGTACGGGCCGGCCTCGCCCCCTACACCAACGCCGAGGACGTCGACCGGCTGCTCGCCGGTGTCGCCGAACTGGCCTCGTAGCGCGCCTCGTCCGGAGCCGGCCGCGGCGGTGGGTTTCCCCGACGACGGTTTCGTTTCCGCCGGCCGAGGGAAGCCGGACGAGAGGATGGTTTAAGGTTCAACATACCTCTCGTCCGGCGGTCGTGGGCCGCCGTGACGCCCCTTCGGCACGGGCCCGCCGGCCCGGCCGCGGACACCACCCCG
>NZ_BAAASZ010000023.1:213739-229095 GCF_039533145.1 Streptomyces macrosporus | reverse complement strand
CCCGGGCGCGGCGGGCGGGCGTGGCGCCGCTGCTGTGCGCGCGGCGGGCCGCGGCAGCGGCGGGACGGGTCGTACGGCGGCGGACGGTCGTGGGGCCTCGTCGCGCGCCGGGGAGTCGGTGCGCACGACGGTGCGGTGCTCGGTGCGGATCTCGCGCTCGTGCCGGACCGTCTGCCGGCCCTCCCCCCGGTGGGCGGCCGGCCGGGGCGCGGCGGGAAGGAACGGGTCGGCCTCCTCGGGCCGGAGATCGACGTCCCGCGGCGCGTCGACGCGCTCGAACGGTCCGGGCAGCCGCGGCCGTACCCGGGCGCGGCCGTCCGTGCCGCCCGGGCCGCCGTCCGCGGTGGCGACCGCGGGGACGTACCGGGTCAGCAGCCGGTCGAAGTGGTCAGGCATCCGCACACAGCTCCAGGTAGTAGCGGCGCCGCAACGGACTGAGCGCCAGGATCTCCGGTTCGGTCCAGCCGTAGGCGCCGGCGAGCAGGTGGACGTCGAGGAGCACGTCCCGCGCCCAGGCGTCGAGTTCGGCCCACAGGTAGGAGGCGATGTCGAGTTCGGCCCGGGTCGTTCCGCCGCACTCCGGGCAGGAGACCTTGAGCGTCACGTCGGCGGCCGGGTCGGCCTGTTCGGCGGCTTCGGCGACGCGTCGCAGCACCGTCTCGGGCAGCTCTCCGGGCAGCCGGTCGGCGGGGACCGGCTCCCCGGCCCGTTCGGCCGAGACGACGCAGCGGGCGATCAGCAGGGACCGGGCGGACCCGCCGTCGGTGCCCGGGGCGGTCGCCTCGGCCACGGCCGCGAGGTCGGCGACCGTCGGCAGGCGGAACTCGACGTTCCAGTCGTCTTCCGTCACCCGCAGCGGCCCGTCCCGCCGCGGCCGCTGCGCGGCGAGTCCGTCCGTGCCGAGGTCGAACTCCATGGCCTCGCCGCACGGTTCGCACTCCACCAGCACCTGCATCCGTTCGCCGAACAGCGCGCGGCGCAGCGCGAACAGGTCCGCCTCCCGCTCGCCGACCGGCACCGACAGCAGTTCGTCGTCGCCGGCCTCCGGGCGGGCCGCGCGGTGCAGCAGGAGGGCGCGGCCGGGGCCGGATCGCCCCAGCCCCGCCTCCCAGACGGCCAGCAGTTCCGCGGGCCCGGTGATCGCCATGCGCCGGACCGTCCGCTCAGGCGGGGTTGGTGAACGACGGCTCGGTGGGCTCCGGCACCTCGTAGTCCCGCTCCCAGCCCTCGCACTCCAGCTTGAGGCTCTGGATGGCGACCGCGTTGGCGTTGGCGTCCAACTCGCCCAGGATCTGGTACTCGCTGGGCCAGGTCCGGTAGAGCTTGTGCGAGACGGCCACCTGTCCGGCCTCGTTGAGGACCTGGATCACGATGTCCTTGCGGAAGTCGGCGAGCGACACCTCGGAGCCCAGACCCGCGCCGACCTGCCACACCTTGTTGGCCCAGCGGTCGAACTCGGGATCGTGGGTGACACCGCGTTCGAGTGTGATGCCCTCGAATTCGGAGCGGCCCGGGGACTTGCGCGGTGTGCTCGGGTCGCCGCCGTGCCGGTGCTTGACCACCTCGGTGGTCCTCTTCAGCGGGCTGATCTTGCTGACTCCCGCGACCGTGCGCCCGCCCCACAGCACCAGGAACTTGAAGTTCTTGTAAGGGTCGAAGCGCTGGGCGTTCACCTGAAACTCAGCCATCGGATTCCTAAATCTCGAACTGTCCGGCCATCTGCTGGATCTTGACAACCACGAACTCGGCGGGCTTGGCGGGAGCGATGCCGACCAGCACGTTCACCACTCCGCGTTCGATGTCGGCGTCCGTGGTGGTGTCCTTGTCGCACTTCACGAAGTACGCCTCGCGCGGGGTGGTGCCCTTGAAGGCGCCCTGCCGGAAGAGCGTGTTCAGCCAGGCCGAGGCGTCGAGCCGGATCTGTTGCCACAGCTGCTCGTTGTTCGGTTCGAACACGACCCACTGCAGGCCGCGGTACAGGCTCTCCTCGACGTGCAGCGCCAGCCGTCGCACCGGTACGTACTTCCACTCGCTGCCGAGCGCGTCCGCGCCCCGCAGGGTGCGCGCTCCCCAGACGACCGGCCCGACGACGGGGAGGGCGCGCAGGCAGTTGACGCCGAGCGGGCCCAGCAGGGCGTTCTCGCGGTCGGTGAGCCGCACGCTCAGCGAGTGGACGCCCGCCAGCCGCGCCTCGGTGCCCGCCGGCGCCTTCCACACGCCGCGCTCGGCGTCCGTGCGCGCGCAGACGCCGGCGATGGCGCCGGAGGGCGGGAAGGAGCGCAGCCGGCCCGTGAGCGGGTCGGTCAGCTGCACCTGCGGGAAGTACAGGGCCGCGTGGTCGTCCCGCACGGGGTCGAAGGCGTTCAGGCCGGCCCGTGCGCTGTCGACGTCGACCCAGGAGCCGGGCGCGTCCACGAGCAGGAAGATCCGCCGCTCCCGGCAGAGCGCCTGCGCGGCCGAGATCACCGTGATCATGTCCTCGGTGGACTCGTAGGCCGCGAGTTCCGGCAGGGAGAGGAGGTTGACGTCGTCGACGTCGCGCAGTGCCTGCAGTCCGGTCTTGGCGGCCTCGTCGCCGATGACGTCGCGCGGGCCGGGCGGGTCGCCGTCCACGCCGCCGGACAGCGGGAACACCGGCGGGTTGACGGTGGCCTCCAGGCCGAGGTCGTTGGCGCACTCGCCGATGAAGCGGACGGTGTCGTCGGGGTCGGTCGAGCCCGCGACGACCTGGAGTCGACGGCCGAAGGCGGTGACCTCCGCGCCCGCGAAGGCCCGCTTGCCGGGCGCGTCCGGCAGGGCGCGCAGCTTGCGCTCCAGGAGCAGGGCCAGTTCGGTGACGGTCCGCGGCGGCTCGCCGTCCCGGTCGGGGTCGTGGAGGGTGAACTCCCGCTCGACGTCGCCGATCTTCACGGTCAGGTCGACGGCGAGGTTCGGCAGTTCCTCGGCGAACGGTTTGGAGACCGTGCCCGACGGGTCCGGCCTGCCCTCGCCGACGACGTCGACCCTCACCAGCGCGGAGCCGGCGTTGACCACGGTCTCGACGTGGCGGCCGTGGTCGGGGTCCATGGAGAGCCCGGTGAAGGTCTCGCGGGTGCTGCCGTCCGTGTCCAGGACCCGCAGGTTGAAGGTCTCGTCGGGGTGGCGGGTGTCGTGGTCGACGGCCAGGCGCAGGCGGGAGCCCCAGACACCGGGTTCCTTGGCGTGCACGGTCATGACGGGGCAGGCGTTGTGCCCCTCCGTCGACTCCAGCGTGACGCGCGCCTCCTCGCCGGTGCCGGCCGCGGCGACCCGTACGACCACCGCCACGGTGCCGCCGTTGCCGAAGAACTGGTGGACGGCGTAGGAGACCGCGCTCTGGGCGGTGAGCCCGCCGAAGCGGCGCTCGAAGTCGGCGAAGCTGGTGATCCGCACCGGCTGGTTGAGCGGGCCGCGACGGGTGTGGCCGACGAACGCGGTGACCGAGGTGGTGACCGCGGAAATGGTGCGGACGCTGCTGGGAAGTTCCTCGATGTAGACGCCGGGATGGCCCATGTGCACCGGCTTTCCCCTCCATTCCCTTCGGGCACCAAGAGATGAGGAGAAGGGGTGAAGAAATGGTGCGCGAGCAGCGTCGCGCTCGGCACGCGTTGTTCATTTCCCCCGTCGCACACGCCATGCGCGGTCGGTTTCGCATGGCCAAGCCGAGTGGCTCGCAACTCCTGATGCGTGAGTTCCTCTGGGAGTGTCGATCGCCTTTACACGGAGCGTCAAGGAGAGGTTTCGGTCATCCGGGGTCGCCCGATCTCCGGGCGCGCGACATCCTCGAATTTTGCCGATGCCGGGGGATTTATGGCGACGAAAAAATATGCCCATAAGATCAACGCCATGCATGATCGGCGCTCCCGGGCGTCAATAATAAGCCGAATACGCGGCACCCTCGGCGCGTCGCTTTGCGATCAGCGCGACGAGTATGGGGCGTTTCCCGGCTGCGGAATCGGTACAGCGGAACGGCGGGCGGAAACGACCTTGACCGGATCGGTGGCACGGCCGGCGCCCGTGCCCCGGCGCTCTCCGCGCTACGGCCGGTGCCCGAGCGTCCGGAGGGGGACACGGCCGTCTGGCCGGACGTCCTCACCCTCCCCGGCACGCCGGACGCGCCGGCCTTCCACCGCGAGGTGGAGCGCTTCCTGTTGCGCGCCTTCGACGGGGCGCACGCCCTGCCCCGTGTCGAGTGGTCCAAGGGCTGGGCCCACACCGACCGGGCGGCCTGGGACGATCCGGAGGTCGTCGGCACGGTGGTGCCGGCCTCCCTGCCCGGCTGGGACGACGCGGTGGCCACCCTGGACCGCCTGGACCCGCACCGGATGTTCTCCAACGCCTTCCTCGACCGGCTGTTGACATGACGGACCGGCCGGGCCCGTGCGAGCGGGACCGGCCGGTCCGGTGGCGGTGTGCGCCCTGAGGCCGCGTCAGACGAGCCGGGCGTCCAGGGTGATGTTCTTGACGGCGGCGAGGGCCTGGCTGACCGGGCAGTTGGCCTTGGCGTCCTCGGCGGCCGCCCGGAACTCCTCCTCCGACACTCCGGGGACGGTGGCGCGGACGGTCAGCTTGATGGCGGTGATCCCCTCGCCGGGCTGGAAGGTGACGTCCGCCTGGGTGTCGACCTTCTCCACGGTGTAGCCCTTGCCCGCCAGACCGTGCGAGAAGGCCATGGAGTAGCAGGCGGAGTGGGCCGCCGCGATCAGTTCCTCGGGGCTGGTCCTGCCACCGGGCTGCTCGGCGCGGGAGGCCCAGGTCACGTCGTAGGTGCCGATCTTGGAGGAGTCGAGGGCAACGGTGCCCTGGCCCTCGAGGAGGTTGCCTTCCCAGTGGGTCTTGGCCGTACGGACGGTTGCCATGGCGGTCACTCCTGGTGGTGAGCGGTAAGGAACACGTGAGGAACAACGCAGTTGGCGGCAGTGAGACAACTGCGACGATCAGTCTAGGCAGTGAACCGGTCGGGGCTCGGCATGCGCCACGCGTTCGACTCGTCCTCCCGAGGAGAAGAACCGGGCGCGGGAGTCCGGCGGTCACCTCCGCCGTGCCACGACCAGCCGGCAGCGGGGGCTGCCGTCCGACCGCCGGCCCAGGTCCTCCAGGGGCGTGGTCTCCACCTCGAACCCCGCCTCGGCCAACTCCCCGCGCACGTCGGGAAGGCGGAACGTGCGGTAGTACATGACGAACCGGGGACGCCACAGCGCGTTGCGCACGCGCATCACGGCGTCGAACCCCCACAGCGTCCAGTAGAGCCGCGAGCCGACCCGGGGCGGCGCCGCGACGGGGAAGGCGAACAGTCCGCCGGGCCGGAGCGCCGCGTGCACCCGCGCGAACAGCGCGGGCCGCTCCTCGGGCAGGAAGTGTCCGAACGCCCCGAAGCTGACGGCCAGGTCGACCGACCGCTCGAAGGGCAACCGCAGGACGTCGGCCCGCACCCAGTGCACCGCCGGCCCGTCGGGGGTCGCGGGGACGGTGGAGCGGGCCACGTCGAGCATGCCCGCGCTGAAGTCCACACCGACGGCCCGCCGTTCGCACAGCCGCCGCAGGACGCCCACGCCCGCGCCGGTGCCGCAGCAGACGTCGAGCCCGGTTCCGAACGGGCCGAGGGGCCGGAGGGCGCGGGTCACGGCCTCCAGCACGCGGTCCGACGTCCGGAACGGGGTCAGGTCGAACTTCGGTGCCAGCAGGTCGTAGCCGCGCTCGACGGACGAGAGGGCCTGCACGGTGAGCTCGCGGAAGGTCGGGCCTTCGGGTGAGAACATGACGACCACCGTAACGACCGTGCCGCGGCGGGACTCGGGGGACGTTCCCACGGGCCGCGCGGCGGTCCGAGCAGGCCCCTCGACGCCCGCCGTCCTCCGCGCACGCCCCCGTCGGCGGCAGGGTGCCCGGCCGGCGGGACGCGAGCGCCCCACCCGTGTGCCCGTGGCTCAGGACCGGTCGTGGAGACGGCGGTGCAGGTCGCGCACGCGCTCCGCGAACTCGGGAACCGGGCCCTCGACCGTCACGCCGGGGGCGACCTCCCGGATCGGCAGCATCCGCACGGGCGGCGCGGGCACTCCCAACTCCTCCAGCCAGGAGGCCAGTTGCTCGGAGGAGGTGGCGTAGACGATGCGGCCCAGGCCGACCCAGCCGTGCGCGGCGGCGCACATCGGGCAGTGCTCGCCGGAGGTGTAGACGGTGGCCGCCGCCCGCTCCTCGGGGGTCAGGTGCGCCGCCGCCCAGCGGGCCAGTTCGAACTCCGGGTGGTGGGTGCGGTCGCCGCCGGCGACGCGGTTGTGGTCCTCGGCCAGGACCGTCCCGTCCCCGCCCACGAGCACGGAGCCGAACGGTTCGTCGCCCGCCTCCAGCGCCTCGGTCGCCAGTTCCACGCAGCGGCGCAGGTGCCGCAGCTCGGCTTCGTCCACCATGACGGCCTCCCGGAGTGTGATCTCGGGCGGATCGTAGGCGCTCGGGCCCTCCCGGCGCACCTCGGCGCACCCCGCCGGCCCGCGGGCCGGGCACCTCCCCGCGGGGTCCGCCTTCGCGGACGCCGTGGCGCCCGCCCCCGGGACCGCCCGTCCGTCCGCTCGCTCCGCCCGGACCGCCGCCCCGGTCCGGGCGGAGCGAGCCGTACGGCGGGCCTCCCACCGGACGGCTCCCGCCGGCCGAACGGCTCCTACCAGATGGCCTCGACCCACTCGGGGTGGTCGATGAACGGGTTCCGGTTGTGCTGGTACTCGCTGTGGACGACCTCGTTGCGGTTCCGCTCGAAGGCGTCCGGCGGGTCCTCCTGGTGCCACCGCTTCAGGACGCCGAGGCGGCCGTGGTACGGGGCGGAGCCGTTGCCGACCCGGTCGTTGGGCTCCAGGTCGGGGAACCCGTCGTCGCCCTCGTAGCGCACGGCCATGTAGAGGATCATGCGGGCGACGTCGCCCTTGACCGCGTCGCGGGGCTCGAAGCTGTCGGAGTCGGTGTAGTTGCCCGGGGCCCCGCCGACCGCGCTGCCGCCCTCGTCGAAGTCCTTGTTGCCACGGATGCTGTTGACCCGGACGTCCGCGGGACGCAGGTGGTGCAGGTCGGTGCCGGGTCCGGCGGTGGTGCCGAAGTCCCCGTGGGACTTGGCCCACACGTGCTCGCGGTTCCAGTCGCCCACGTCCCCGCCGTGGTCGGACTTGGCCTGGGAGCGGCCGGTGTACAGCAGGATCACGTTGTTCGGGTTGGCGGGGTCCTCGTCGGTGTCGCCGAGGGCGTCCCAGACCTGGCTGTAGGAGAGCCGGGTGTGGTCGTCGACGATGTCGTGGAGGGCCGCCTTCAGGGCGGTGCCGGTCTTCCCCAGGGCGGGTGCGTAGTACGTGTCGTCGTAGGAGGCGACGCTCCGCACGGCGGCCGGGCCGGTGGGGGCGGGGGCGGCCGAGGCGGGGAGGGTCAGGGCCGGCAGGGCGGCCACGGCCAGGGCTATGCCCCCGGCCACGGAACGGCGGGAACGGGACATGAGGGGCTGTCCTCTCCAACGCGCCCCGGGTCGCGGGGCGTCGGCGGTCGTTCGGTCCCCCGGAGCCTGCCACGGCGTCATGTTCCTGCCAAGATCGGTCATCGGGCACTCCGCCACAACACGGGCCGCGGCACCGTCGATCGTCGCCCGCCGTTCACGGCACCGCCTCTCGGGGAACGACGTCGGAACGGAGTGTGACCCGATCACGGACACGCCGTCGCCCGACCCGCCGGCGCCCCTCCGCCGCCGTGACGGCGGAGGACCGGCCCGGGCCCGCCCGTGCCGCCCACGGGCGATGCGGAGCAGACTGGAAGAGGACGGTTCCGAGTGACTCGGGCGACGTCCCGTCCCACCGTCACGACGGCCACCGCCGCCTCGGACGAAAGGTGTCCGACATGACCACGAACCCTTCGCGTGAGTCCGGCCCCGGCCCCTACGCGGCCACCCCCGTCGGCCGGGGTCCGCAGTCCTCGCAGGAAGCTCGGCTGCTGGTCCTGGAGTCCCAGGTGCAGGCCCTGGCCGAGGCCGTCCGGGTGCTGACCCGGAGCCTGGAGCAGCCCCCGCCCCGGGACGTCTCCCTGCCGGAGGAGGCCGCCCGCGGCGCCCGGCTGGCACACGAGATCCTGCTCGCCCAGGGCCTGTAGCCCATCCCGACCGACGACCTCGGAGACGGCATGACGAGCACACGGGGACGCCGACCGATCGTGGTGGGCGTGGACCCCGACCCGTCCCGCCGCTCGGCCCTGGCCTGGGCCGCCGACGAGGCGGCCCGGCGCGGCCTGCCGCTGCGGCTGGTGCACGCCCAGGGGATGACGACCGGCTGGTACTGGTCGGGGGAGTTCCGGACGGGCCGGGAGCAGTGGGAGTTCCGGGAGGGCTGGGAGAAGGTGGCGCGCGACGCGGGCGACCGCGTGCTGGAGGAGGCGGTCGCGTTCGTCGGGAACCGGCATCCCGGGGTGGAGGTCTCCCGGTACCTGGTGGACGGCCACCCCGTGTGGGCCCTGCGCGAGCAGGCGCGGGACGCGACGATGGCCGTGGTGGGCTCCCGGCACCTGTCCCGCACGGAGGAGTTGCTCGGTTCCGCCTCCGTGAGCCTGCCGCTCACCGCGCACGCCCCGTGTCCGGTGGTGGTCGTGCCGGAGCCGGAGCACGTCACCCAGCGCCCGGCGTACTTCGTGATCGGGGTCGACGGCAGTCCGGACTCCGCCACCGCGATCGACTTCGCGTTCGAGGAGGCGTCCCTGCGCGGGGCGGAGCTGAGGGCCCTGTACGTGTGGCGTCCGCCGCGGCTCGGCGTCCTGGACCTGAGCGCGGCGGAGCACGAGGGCCGCCGTGTGCTGTACGAGTCGGTGGCCGGCCGCACCGCCGACCACCCGGAGGTGGTGCTGCGCCACGAGTTCGTGCGGGGCCACCCGGTGCAGGTCCTGACCGAGGCGTCCGCCCACGCCCTCGGTCTGGTCGTGGGCAGCCGGGGGCACGGGGGCTTCGCCGGCATGTTGCTGGGTTCGGTGAGCCAGGGAGTGCTCCGCCACGCCCGCTGCCCGGTCTTCGTCGTCCCGTCGCCCGGCCGGCGTGCCGCGTAGGGCCCGTGCCCGGGACCGCCGGTCCCCGGATGCGCGGCGGGGCCGACGGAGTGACGATGGAATGACGACGGCGTCGGTCCGAGGCGTCGGCACGGGAGGCCGGGCTCCGCGGCACGGCCGCCGCGCGGTTCGGGCACGGTCCGGGCACGGGCGCACTCGGGTGCCGACCGTCGACGAGCGCGAGCGGCCGGTTCCGGGCCGGACCGCACGGCGGCCGTGCCTCCTTCCGCTCCGCGTTCCGTCCCGCGGTCCCGCTCCGCGCGGACGGGCACGGAGCCGCCGTTCGATCCGGACCCGGGGCCCGAACACGAACCCCGACGCGAAGGGGGCAGGGCATGAGGGTCCGTGAGTACATGGTGTCCCCGGCGGTGACGGTCTCCCCGGAGACCTCCGCCCGGCAGGCCGCCCTCCGCATGCGGCAGGAGGCGGTCGGCTGTCTGCTGGTCGTGGTGGAGGGAGAGCTGCGCGGGATCGTCACCGACCGCGATCTGGCGGTGCGCTGCCTGGCCGGGGAGTGCTCCCCGCAGACCCCGGTGTCGGAGCTGATGACGTCGTCCGTGGTCACGTTGGAGACCGCCGACGACATCGCGACCGCCTACTACGCGTTCCGCAAGTCCGGTGTGCGGCGGCTGCCGGTCCTGGACGGGCGCGGGCGCGTCGTCGGCGTCCTCAGCGTCGACGACCTGTTCCTGGACGTCTTCCAGCGCCTGTCCGACCTGCTCGGTCCGGTGGCCTGGAGCGTCCTCCACGAACCGCCCGAGCCGCCCCGGCCCTCCGCCGCCCTGCGGCCCTCCGCGCGGCGTCGCTGACGTCGGTGACGGGCGGCGGGTCGGCCCGTCCGGGGCCGGGGCCGGTGGGGCGGCGAGGTGCCGGTGTACCCGCCGGAGCGCCCCGTCCCCCTCGTGGAACGCTCCGGTCGCTGCGGGACGCGATCCGGCGGAGACTGGAACCAAGCCTCTCCACGACCGAATCGGGAGCACGGGGACAGCAGGGCATGACACGCGACCGCACACCTCCGGCCGGCCAGAGGCGCTGGTCCTCCTTCCTGCCCGCCGCGGTCGTCCTCGCCGCGATCGTCATCGACGTCCTCATCCCGCTGGGGACCAACGTGTTCCCCCTGCTGGCGGCCGCGCCCGTGCTGGCCTCCCCCGTCTACTCCCTGGCGGGCACGATCGCCACCGGGGTGGCGGCCCTGGCGGCCGGAACGGTCCTGGCCCACCTCGGCGGCACGGACCCGGTCTCCACCGCCTACGCCGTGCCGTTCACCAGCCTCACCGTGCTGACCGTCCTGGCCGCGCTCCTGAACCGGACGATGGCCCACGACCGGCAGCAGTTGAAGGACGCCCGCGATGTCGCCGAGGCCGTCCAGCGCGCCGTGCTCCCCACCCCGCCGAAGCGCATCGGACCGCTGGACGTGGCCGTCCGGTACCGGGCCGCCGCCCGGGAGGCCGCGATCGGCGGCGACCTCTACGCCATCCGCCCCACCCCCCACAGCGTCCGGCTGCTGATCGCCGACGTGCGGGGCAAGGGACTGCAGGCGGTGCGGACCGTCAACGGGCTGCTCGGCACCTTCCACGAGGCCACCGCCCGCCTCCCCGACCTGCCCGACGTGGTCGACTGGCTGGAGGAACGCGCCCAGGAGATCAAGGCCGAGGAGGTGGGAGGCGTCGAGTCCTTCGTCACCGCCGTCGTCGTCGACGTCCCCGCCGACGGCTCCGCGCTGCGCGTGGTCAACCTGGGGCATCCCGCACCGCTCCTCCTCCACCGGGGCCGGGCGCGTCCACTGGACCCGGCCGTGCCGGCCCTGCCGCTGGGCCTGGGCGACCTGGGCCCCGTGCGGGCGCCGGTCGAGCGGCACCCCCTGCCGCCCGGCGCGACCCTGCTGCTGTTCACCGACGGCGTGGTGGAGGCCCGCGACCGCCGGGGCGTCTTCTACGACCCCGTGCCGTTCCTGTCCCGCCCCCTCCCGGCGGAGCCCGACGCGATCCTGGACGCCCTCCTCGCCGATCTGGCCCGGCACACCGGAGGACCCCTGGACGACGACGCCGCGCTCGTGGCCGTCACCCGCCGACAGGACACCTCGGGAGGCGGCTGACCGCGGTCGTCCGGCGACCGGCGGACGGGATCACCGGGGGTCGTCGTGGGGGCGTGGGGGGGGGAGCCGGCGTGGGATCAGCGCTCGGGGTCGGCCTCGTCGGCCCGGTAGGTCCTGGTCCAGGTGGCGCCGCACCGGCAGCGGGACAGTTCGATCAGGTCTCCCTCCTCGGAGACCTCCAGGCCCTGGTTGATGCGTACGTGCACGTGCTGGCCCATGGCAGACCGCTCCTGATCGACGAGTGCTCGTCCGGCGGTGAGGCGGGGAAGCGAGACGGGAAAGGGCTCTCGTCGCCGTCGGGACGGGAGGAGGACCTCGGCCCGCGGCCTCGCGCCGGTGTGGGGACGGCCTCATCATCCACGGCCGCCTCACCGCGACAAAGGGCGCAGATCACTTTTTCCCGGGAACAAGTGGAGCCCGGACGGCGCTGTCCCCTGTGCCCCCGGCTGTACGACCAGGAGAGGAAGGGCGTGGGAACGGTGCAGGAGACAGGACGAGCGCGACTCCACCCGACCGGCGAGGAGCCGGTGGTGACCTCCTGCGGCCGGAGGATCATGGTGAAGTGCCTGCGGCTGGCCGCGCCGCACTCGCCGATCAGTCGGGTCACCCTGGACCTGGGCCCGGACCGCGACGGCGCGCCCGGCACCTGGGCCGCGCTCACCTCCCACGAGGCGCGCGAACTGGCACGGCGCCTCCTCGCGCAGGCCGCCCTCGCCGAACGCGACGCGTCCCGGGGCGGCCGCTCGGCATGACGCGCCGATCCGCCGACCCGCCGTCCTGTCGCCCGTTCCCGCCCCCACTCCCGAGGACGGCCGTGCGGCCGCGCGCCGGGTGCCTGGTGGGGGGCGGGACGGACAGGTCGGCTCAGCAGGCCGTCACGCGCTCGTACCAGTCGGGGCCGGTCCGGGCGAGCGAGGTGACGGTGTAGGTGTTCCACAGGCCGAGGAGGTCGCCGGAGCCGACCGCGTAGGCGTAGCCGTAGCGGACGGTGGCCCGGCCCGCCTGGACGTGGGCGTCGTTGTTCGCCGTGAAGCAGGCGGACGGCTCCGGGTCGCCCGGGGTTCCGGGGTCGTCCGGGTCCGGGACGGCGCCGCCCAGACCCCAGTCCGCGGTGATGTGCGCCGTGGAGCACGTCACGTCCGCGGCGTACGCGCCCGTCGTGCCGCAGCCCTCCGAGGGGCGGACCGGAACGGCGTGCCCCATGCCCGAGACGCGGTAGTCCCGCACCACCGTGCCGCCGGAGCCCTCGTACGTCTTCCGCGTCACCCCGCCCGGCAGCGAGGCCGAGCCGTCCGCCGTGGCGTCCGTGCCGTGCACGTTGGTCCACTGCTTCACCGACTCGCCGGCGTTGGCCGGGACGACCGTGGTGTCGGAGGTGCCGTGCCAGATCGAGACGGTGGGCCAGGGACCGCCGTATCCCGGGTACTGCTTCCGAACGAGGTCGCCCCACTGGGCGGCGGTCTTCGTCGTGCCCGGGTTCATGCAGCCGAACGCCTGGACCATGCTCGTGGCGCAACCGTGCGGGACGCCGGCCAGGATCGCGCCGCCCGCGAACACGTCCGGGTAGGCGGCCAGCAGGCTCGCGGCCATCGCGCCGCCGCCGGAGAATCCGGCGACGTACACGCGGGACGGGTCGGCGTCCACCGCGGCCACGGTGTGCGCGACCATCTGGCGCAGCGACAGCGCCTCGCCCTGTCCGCGGGCGGTGTCGCCGCTCTGGAACCAGTTGAAGCAGCGTGAGGCGTTGTTGGCCGTCTCCTGCTGCGCGGCGACGAGCGCGAATCCGCGCGCGTCGGCGTACGAGCGCCAGCCGGAGCTCGTCGCGAAGCCGGTCGCGTCCTGGGTGCAGCCGTGCAGCACGAGGACGACGGGGGCGTTCGCGGGCAGGTCGTCCGGCAGGTAGCGGTACATGGTCAGCGCGCCCGGGTTGGTTCCGAAGCCCGTGACGCGTTCGTAGTCGGCGGCTGCCGCCGGGGTGGCGGACAGCCCGGTGAACGCCAGCGCGAGGATGCCCAACAGCACGCCCGCGCGGCGCAGGAGGGTCGTGGCTCTCATGGGGGGTCCTTCCCTGTGAAAGGGACCTGACAAATGAGGACCCTCGCACCGTAGGGCCGTGACGCAGGTCACTCGAAGATGTCGGAATCACAGGTCCACGACCGCGCGGATGGCGTCGACCCACATTGCCGGACGGCACCGGAGCACGACCTTCCGCCGGAAGGACTTCACCCGTCCTTCGAGGGGCGTTCACCCGGCGAGGTGGTCGCGGCCGTCCGGAGAAATCACCGACCGGCGTGCGGACTTGGGCCCGGTGCGCTGTTGTGCACCCGCCTTGACCCCCCTTCACCGATCATGGCAGGGTCTCCCCATGCCGACCGGCGAGCGCCTTGTCTCCAGACACCACGTGGACCTCCTCCGCGTGGCGAGCGCGCTGTGTCGCCACGGCGGTCGCTGACGGCCGTCCGGCGTCCCGCCCGGGAACCGCGCCCTTCCGCGCACCCCGCTCCAGGGAACCCGACGGAAGCGTCCCGCACGTCCTCACGCGGTCTTCCCCCACGTCCCCCGCTCCGGCCCGACGCGGTCCGCGGACGCACGTCGCGTCCACGCCCCCGTCGGACCGAGCACCTCGTCCGCGCCGGGCTTCGGCTTCCGCTTCCCCCGCCGTCGGCTCTCCGCCGGCGGCCGGCCTCGCCCCGATCCCCCCCGTCCCAACACGTCTCGCTCCCTCAACGGAGGAATGTCATGAACCAGCCCATCGACGCCGTCACGGCGGGCCACGGAACCGAGCCGGAGACCGGCGACGCCCCCGACCGCGCCTGGTCGTTCGAGACCAGGCAGGTGCACGCCGGCACGGCCCCCGACCCGACCACCGGCGCGCGGGCGGTGCCGATCTACCAGACCACCTCGTTCGTCTTCAACGACACCCGGCACGCCGCCGACCTGTTCTCGCTCGCCGAGCCCGGCAACATCTACACCCGCATCCACAACCCCACCCAGGACGCCTTCGAGCAGCGGGTGGCGGCCCTGGAGGGCGGCGTCGCGGCCGTCGCCCTCGCCTCCGGGCAGGCCGCCGAGACCCTGGCGATCCTCACCCTGGCCTCCGCGGGCGACCACCTGGTGTCCAGCGCCTCCCTCTACGGCGGCACCTACAACCTCTTCCGCCACACCCTGCCCAGGCTGGGCATCGAGGTGAGCTTCGTCGAGGACCCCGACGACCTCGACGCGTGGCGGGCCGCGATCCGGCCGAACACCAAGGCCCTGTTCGCCGAGTCGCTGGGCAACCCGCGCGGCAACGTGCTGGACATCGCCGCGGTGGCCGAGGTGGCGCACACCGCGGGCGTGCCGCTGATCGTCGACAACACCGTGCCCACCCCGTACCTGCTGCGCCCGCTGGAGCACGGGGCGGACGTCGTGGTGCACTCGGCGACCAAGTTCCTCGGCGGACACGGCACGACGATCGGCGGCGTGGTGGTGGACGGCGGGACCTTCGACTTCGGCGCGCACGCCGAGCGCTTCCCGGACTTCAACGAGCCCGACCCCAGCTACCACGGGCTGCGCTACTGGCCCGACCTGGGTCCGAGCGCGTACGCGGTGAAGCTGCGGGTGCAGCTGCTGCGCGACATCGGTCCGGCGATCTCCCCGTTCTCCTCGTTCCTCCTGCTCCAGGGGCTGGAGACGCTGTCGCTGCGTCTGGAGCGGCACAGCGCCAACGCCCTGGCGCTGGCGCAGTGGCTGGAGGAGCGCGACGAGGTGGAGGTGGTGCACTACGCGGGGCTGCCGTCGAGCCGGTGGCACGAGGCCGCGCGGCGCTACCTGCCGCGCGGCGCGGGGGCCGTGCTCTCCTTCGAGCTGCGGGACGGCGTGGACGCGGGCAGGCGGTTCGTGGACGGCGTGGAGCTGTTCAGCCACCTGGCGAACATCGGCGACGTGCGGAGCCTGATCATCCACCCGGCCTCGACCACGCACAGCCAGCTCTCCCCCCAGGAGTTGGAGGCCACCGGCACCACGCCCGGGCTGGTGCGGCTGTCGGTCGGGATCGAGGCGCTGGAGGACCTCAAGGCCGACCTGGAGGCGGGCTTCCGGGCCGCGAAGGGCGCCTCGTCGTGACGGACGCGCGGCTCACCGGGCGGACGGCGACCGAGCGGCGGCCGATCCCGCTGCCCGGCCCGTCCGCTCCCGCCGGCGGCCGGCC
>NZ_BAAASZ010000023.1:208565-213694 GCF_039533145.1 Streptomyces macrosporus | reverse complement strand
GACCGGTGCCTGGCAGGAGGGCGACCCGCCGGGGAACCGGCGCTGGGCGGACCTGCCCGACACCCTCTCCCTGGAGGGCGGGGAGGTTCTTCCCGGGGTGCGCGTCGCCTACGAGACGTGGGGCCGCCTGGCGCCCGGCGGCGACAACGCGGTGCTGGTGCTGCACGCCCTCACCGGCGACAGCCACGCCGCCGGCCCGGCCGGACCGGGCCACCCGACCCCGGGGTGGTGGGAGGCGCTGATCGGTCCCGGGCGTCCGCTCGACACCGACCGGTTCTTCGTGGTCGTGCCGAACGTGCTCGGCGGCTGCCAGGGCACCACCGGTCCGGCCTCCCGCCATCCGGACGGGCGGCGCTGGGCGAGCCGGTTCCCGCGTCTGACGGTCCGGGACCAGGTGGCCGCGGAGGTCCGGCTCGCCGAGGTGCTGGGCATCGACCGCTGGGCGCTGGTGGTCGGCGGTTCGATGGGCGGGATGCGGGCCCTCGAATGGGCGGCGACCCACCCGGACCGGGTCGCCCGGCTGCTGCTGCTCGCCTGCCCGGCGGCCTCCGGCGCCGAGCAGATCGCCTGGGCCTCGGCCCAACTGCACGCCATCCGCGCCGACTCCGCGTGGCGGGGCGGCGAGTACCACGACGCCGGTCCGGGCGGCGGGCCGCACCGCGGGCTCGGCGTGGCCCGGCGGATCGCTCAGGTGACCTACCGCAGCGAGGCCGAGTTCCAGCAGCGGTTCGGGCGGCGTCCGCAGCCGGGCGAGGACCCGCGGCTCGGGGGGCGGTACGGCGTGGAGTCCTACCTCGACCACCACGCGGACAAGCTGGTCCGCCGTTTCGACGCGGGCAGCTACGTGGTGCTCACCGAGGCGATGAACGGGCACGACGTGGGACGGGGCCGGGGCGGGACGGCGGCCGCCCTGCGCCGGGTCACCGCGCCCACCCTGGTCGCCGGCGTCGACACCGACCGGCTCTACCCGCTGTGGCAGCAGGAGGAGTTGGCGGCGGGCATCCCCGGCGCCGACGCGGTGCGGACCATCGAGTCCCCGTACGGCCACGACGCCTTCCTGCTGGAGACCGGGCAGGTCGGCGCGCTGGTCCGGGAACTGCTCGGGGAGCCCGCCGGGCCTCCCCGGACCTCGGAATGACGGCCGGCCGCGGCTGCCCCACCCCGGGACGACACGGCGCGGACGCCCGTCCCCCCACGGCGGGCGTCCGCGCCGTCCGGGCCTCCGAGGACCGGTGCGGAGGGGGCGGCGACGCGGCGCGCCCCTCCGTCCCTCCCTACGCC
This sequence comes from Streptomyces macrosporus, assembly GCF_039533145.1. NCBI lineage: Bacteria > Bacillati > Actinomycetota > Actinomycetes > Kitasatosporales > Streptomycetaceae > Streptomyces > Streptomyces macrosporus. The sequence continues at coordinate 212,413 of NZ_BAAASZ010000023.1, read as the reverse complement.
GCCGGCGTGATCAGTCCGTAGTGGCCGTCGAGGCGGTGGTGGAGGAGGTTCCCGCGCCCGGTGACGGAATGGGTGAAGAACACGAACGGCAGGCCGGTGATCTCCAGGCGCCACATCGCCTGCGCCAACCCCATCCGGGGCGCCGGGACTCCGCTGACCTCCACCACGACCCCCGAGGGGCTGTCGGAGAACAGCAGTCCGGGCATGCTCCGTTCCGTCCGGGCCAGCCGGTAGCCGACCTCGCCGGCGCGGTAGACCACGCTGTCGACACCGGACTCGGCATCGGTGAACAGGTGGAAGTCGTGTCCCAGCGCCTCCATGTCCGCCACGGCCTCCACGGGGGTCCGGCGGGGAGGGCCGGAGGCCGTGCGGCGCACGATCCGGCGCTCCTCGACCGGCAGCCGGCGGCGCCGGCCCGGGTCACGGCCGCGGTGCGGGCGGCGCGCCGTGTCGCGGGCGTGGGCGAGGCGGCCCATCAGCCGGTCCTGGAGCAGGTCGATCGCCTCGGACATCGTGTCCGCGGCGGCCTGCGCCCGTACCAGGCGTCCGTCGACGTCCACGCTCACCTGGGCGACCGCCGGACGCGGCACGGTGGGGTCGGCGGCCTGACTCAACTTCACCCGGGTCTCCGAGAGCGGCTCGCGCACCGTGTCCAGGGCCGTCAACACCTTGGTCCTGGCGTACTCGGCCGCGCCCTCGGGCACGTCGCCCCCGACCTCCACCCGTACACCGGTCACGGGACGCTCCCGTGTCTGCTTCATGGTGTCCTCCCGCTGTGGTGACACCCTCCAGACTTCCCGCCCGGCGATCTCCGGGGGAGGGCCGAAGGTCCCGTGTGCGGGTTGCCTTCCGTACCTCTCGTCCGGCGCGGTCGGCCGTCCGGCGGTCGGGCCGGCCCTCAGGCTCCGTCCCGGAGCAGCCCCGAGACGACGCGGCCGAACAGCAGGCGGGCGGCCGGTGCCACGAGCGCGTCCGGCAGCCACGGCAGCGCGCCCACCCGCACCTCCTCGCGCCACACCACCAGCGCCCCGGCGCCCTGCCCGATCACCTCCACCTCGGCCCACCCCGCGATGGTGCTCCCCCGCTTCTCCATGCGGCACCGTCCGGGACGGTCCCAGGCGGGCGGCTCCCAGCGGACGACCTCCATCGGATCGTCGAACCCGACGCGTCCCGCGCCCGTGCGCGCCGTGAAGCGCGTGCCCACCCGCGTCGGCGGCGGGGTGTCGACCGCGATCGTCGTGAACGGCACGTGGCGCGCGTGGTGTTCCCACGTGGTCAGGCGGCGCCACGCCTCCTCGGCGGACAGCGGTGTCCGACGCCGGATCAGGATGCGGGCCATGACGCGACCGTAGAGGGCCCGCTCCGCACGGCCGTGCCGACCCGCCGGGACGTTCGGCGGATCGGCACGGGGTCGGCCCCGTCCGTGGCTCCTCCCGTCGTCCCGGCCTCCTCCGGCCGGGCCGTCCGGTGGGGGCGGAGGCGGTGACCCGATACGCTGGAGAGCGCTCTCAGGGGGAGGGCGGGGGGAGGGTGGTGTCCGTGCGCGAGGTCCGTCCGATGCTGACGGCGGCGGGTGTGCCCGTCGACCGGGTCGTGCGCTGCGAGTCGCTGTCCGGCGGGACGTACAACACGCTCCACCGGATCGCGCTGTCGGACGGCACGGAGCTGGTGCTGAAGGTCCCACCGCCGGCCACGGACCGGTGTCTGCGGTACGAGCGGGGCATCCTGCGCGGCGAGGAGGTCTTCCACCGGAGGGCCGCGGAGGCGGGCGTGCCGGTCCCCCGCGTACTGCACGCGGACCACGACGGCACCGCCGGGGCCGGCCCGTTCCTGCTGATGTCCGCGTGCGCCGGCGTCCCCTGGCACGCGGTGGCGGCGGACCTGGAGGCCGGTGAACGGGCCCGACTGCGCGGGGAGTTGGGCCGTCTGGTGGCACGTCTGCACACGGTCGTCGGACCGGCCTTCGGATACCCCGCCGAGTCGGTGGCGCCCCTCTCCCCCGCCTGGCGTCCCGCCTTCACCGCCATGGTGGACGCCGTGCTCGACGACGCCGACCGGTACGCCGCCCGGCTGCCGCGCCCGGTAGACCGGATACGGCGGCTGCTCCACGCGGCGTCCCCGGCGCTGGAGGAGGTGACCGAGCCCGTCCTGGTCCACTTCGACCTCTGGGAGGGGAACGTCCTGCTGACCGGCGCGCCGGGCGCCCGCACGATCGGCGGCGTCGTCGACGGCGAGCGGATGTTCTGGGGCGACCCGCTGGCGGACTTCGCCTCGCTCGCCCTGCTGGGCGACATCGAGGACGACCCGGCGTTCCTGGCGGGGTACGCGTCCGGCGGGGGCCGCGCGGACTTCGACGCCACGGCCCGGACGCGGATGGCGCTGTACCGCGCCTACCTCTACCTGATCATGCTGGTGGAGGTCGAGCCGCGCCGCCACCCGGCCGAACAGCGCGCCTGGGTGCGGGACCACGTGGCACCCCATCTGGAGAAGGCCCTGGACGCGCTCGACGCCGCCTCGGCTCCCGACCGACGGCCCGGCGGATCTCCGCCCGGGGCAAGCCGTTCCGGGTGATCCGGCCCGCGACGGACGGAGTCGGAGAGGGACCGGCGGATCGCGGCTCGGCACGTTCGCTCCACCGGGGCGGCGCGGGGCCCCCTTCCGCCCGTACGGCCCGTACGACCGGCGGGAGAACCTGCCTGTGTTCTCGCCGCCGGCGGGGCGGCCGTGACGTCGTACGCCTCGCTCCCGGCCCCCTGGCGATCGATCGCCCCGGAGCCGTCCGCCGGCCGGCCCCGAACCGGGCCGGCGGACGTTCGCGGGGCGCGGCCCAGGCCGTGGCCCGTCCCACGCGGGAACTCTCGGAGTCCACCGGCTCCCGACCGTGGTGCCGCCGTCGGCGGGAGCCGCCCTGATCGTCCTCTTCCCCGTGGTGTCCCGCAGCCCGAACGGCCGCGCGGCCGGGCTCACTTGGCCAGGAAGGCCAGCAGCGCGTCGGTCACCTCCCGGGCGTGGGTCCACAGCAGGCCGTGCGGCGCGCCCTCGATCTCGACGTACTCGGCCTCGGGGAGCATCCGGTGGAAGAGGCGGCCGGTGGAGTCGATGGGGAGGATGCGGTCGGCGGTGCCCTGGAGGATGAGCGTCGGCACGTCGATCCGGGGGACGTCGGCGCGGAAGTCGGTGATCCAGGTGGACACGCAGGCGATGGAGGCGTGGAAGGAGGCGCCGGCCGCCGTGTTCCAGTTCGCGCGGAGGACCTCCTCGCTGACGAGGGTGCCGAGGTTCTCGTCGGTGTTGTAGAAGTTCGCGTAGAAGTCGGTGAAGTAGGCGTACCGGTCCTTGGCCGCGGCGACGACGATGTCCTCGAAGACGCCGGCGTCGACACCGGTGGGGTTGTCGTCGGTCTTGAGCAGGAAGGGTTCCAGGGGGGCCAGGAAGGCGGCCTTGGCGACCCGCTCGGACCCGTGGGTGCCCAGGTAGCGGCCGACTTCGCCGGTGCCCATGGAGAAGCCGACGAGCGCCGCGTCCCGCAGGTCGAGCGTGGTCATCAGGGTGTTGAAGTCGGCGGTGAAGGTGTCGTAGTCGTAGCCGGTCGTGGGTTGGCTGGAGCGGCCGAAGCCGCGGCGGTCGTAGGCGACGACGCGGTACCCGGCGTCCAGCAGGGCGGGGATCTGCTTCTCCCAGGAGTGGCAGTCCAGCGGATAGCCGTGGACGAGGACGACGGGCCGGCCCGAGCCGTGGTCCTCGTAGTACAGGTCGATGTCGGTGCCGTTCTCCCGGCCGACGGTGATGAAGGCCATCTGTGGTTCCCTTCGGTTCGCGAGGTGGCGGCCGTCCGCCGGCGGCCCGGA
>NZ_BAAASZ010000023.1:196748-208530 GCF_039533145.1 Streptomyces macrosporus | reverse complement strand
GTGCCGCCGGCGGACGGCCCGGGCCCACCGGCCCCGGCCGGGTGCCGGGTGCCGGGGCGTCAGCAGATGCGGGGCAGTTGTTCGCCCAGCGGCAGGTCCACCACACGGGTGCCGCCGAGGGCGGTGCGGGCGACCACCGTGCCCGGGTGGTCCGCCACGCACTCCCCGATCACGGCGGCCTCCGTGCCCTGCGGGTGGGCGTGCATCGCGGCGAGGACGGCGTCGGCGTGCTCGCGGGGGACGAAGGCCACCAGACGTCCCTCGTTGGCCACGTACAGCGGGTCCAGTCCGAGGAAGCCGCAGGCGCTCGCCACGGCCTCCGGCACGGGCAGGGCGCGTTCGCTCAGGACGACGCCGGTGCCGGACGCGGCGGCGATCTCGTTCAGCGCGGCGGCCAGTCCGCCCCGGGTGGGGTCGCGCAGCGCGTGGAGGTCCGGGGTGACCGCGAGCATCGCCTGCACCAGGCCGCCCAGGGGGGCGGTGTCGCTGCACACCTCCGCTCCGAACTCCAGTCCCTCGCGGACGCTCAGGATGGCCACCCCGTGCTGTCCGACGGGACCGCTGACGATCACCACGTCGCCCGGCGCGGCGCGGTGCGGGCGGATGTCGACGCCCTCGGGGATCAGCCCGATTCCGGCGGTGTTGACGTAGACGCCGTCGCCGTGGCCGGCCTCGACCACCTTGGTGTCGCCGGTGACGACCTCGACGTCCGCCGCCGCCGCGGCGGTGCCGATCGCCTGCGCCACCCGTCGGACCACCGACATCTCGGTGCCCTCCTCGACGATGAAGGCGCACGACAGGAAGGCGGCCCGGGCCCCGCTCATGGCGAGGTCGTTGACCGTGCCGTTGACGGCCAGGTCGCCGATGCCGCCGCCGGGGAAGAACAGCGGCCGCACCACGTAGGAGTCGGTGGAGAACGCCAGCCGCGCGCCGCCCAGCGCCACCTCGGCGGAGTCGCGCAGACCCGCCAGGGCCTCGTTGCCGTAGGCGGGGACGAAGAGGTGCTCCACCAGTTCCGCGGAGAGCGCCCCTCCCCCGCCGTGTCCCATGACCACGACCGGGTGGTCGCGCAGCGGGACCGGGCAGGACCAGTCGGCCGGGTCCACCGGCTCGGTGCGGGGGTCGGCGGTGTCAGCCAACGGGGCTCGCCTCCTTCGCCGGCGCGGAGCCCGGCACGGGGCCGCCCAGGCGCCGGTACAGGTGGTAGGCGGCGCAGGCCCCCTCGCTGGAGACCATGGTGGCGCCCAGCGGGTTGCGGGGGGTGCACCTGGTGCCGAAGGCGGCGCACTCGTTGGGTTTGATCAGGCCCTGGAGCACCTCTCCGCTGCGGCACTCGTCGGATTCGCGGGTGGTGATGCCGGTGACGGCGAAGCGGTGCTCGGCGTCGTACTCGCGGAACGCCTCCGACAGCCGCCAGCCGCTGTCCGGGATGACCCCGATGCCCCGCCAGGCGCGGTCGGTGACCTCGAAGACCTCCTCCAGCATCCGCCGCGCCGCCGGGTTGCCCGACGTCCGCACCGCGCGGGGGTAGGCGTTCTCCACCCGGTGCTCGCCGCGCTCCAGTTGGCGGACGGTCCGGCGGACGCCCTCCAGGATGTCCAGCGGTTCGAAGCCGGTCACCACGATGGGCACCTCGAAGCGGTCGGCCAGTCCGGGGTACTCGGCGGTGCCCATCACGCTGCACACGTGGCCCGCCGCCAGGAACGCCTGGATCCGGCAGTGCGGGGCGCGCATGACGGCCTCGATGGCGGGCGGTACGCGCACGTGCGAGACCAGCATGCTGAAGTTGCGGACGCCGCGCCGCCGGGCCTCGTGGACGGTCATCGCGTTGGCCGGCGCGGTGGTCTCGAAGCCGACGCCGAAGAAGACCACCTCCCGGTCGGGGTTGTGCCGGGCGATCTCCAGGGCGTCCAGCGGCGAGTACACCACCCGTACGTCGCCTCCCGCTCCCCTGACGCGGAACAGGTCGCGGTCGGTGCCGGGCACCCGGAGCATGTCGCCGAAGGAGCAGAAGACCACGTCGGGACGGGAGGCGATCTCCAGCGCCCTGTCGATCGTCTCCAGGGGCGTCACGCACACCGGGCAGCCGGGTCCGTGGACGAGCTCGATGGTCTCGGGCAGCAGCTGGTCGATGCCGTGCCGGATGATCGAGTGAGTCTGGCCGCCGCAGACCTCCATCATGGTCCAGGGGCGGGTGGCGGTGGCGTGGATGTCGTCCAGCAGCCGCCGTGCCAGGTCGGGGTCGTTGAATTCGTCGATGTACTTCACCGGGCACCCTCCCGTGCCGCCGTTTCGACCGCCGGGGGCTCCGCGGGCTCCGGCCGGTCCTGTCCGGACTCGACCGCCGCGCGCTCCCAGGCGTCGCCGAACTCCTCCTCCAGGAGCCCGAGTTGTTCGAACAGTTCCAGCGAGGCGCGGGCGGACTCCTCGTCCAGCCGCTGTAGCGCGAAGCCGACGTGGACGATGACGTACTCGCCCGGCTCCACGTCGGGCAGGTAGGCGAGGCACACGTCCTTCACCACCCCGCCGAAGTCGACCCGCGCCATGCGGGTGCCGTCGCGTTCCTCGATCCCGGTCACCCTGCCGGGCACCGCCAGGCACATGGGTCCTCCGTCCGTCGCCGATCCGTCTTTGATGGTTGGTCGGGTCATCGGTCGCCGGCGCGTGCCGCCACGACCAGTTGGCCGAGCGCCAGCCCGCCGTCTCCGGGCGGCACCGTGCCGTGGCGCAGCACCGTGAAGCCGGCCGCGCGCAGCCGCCCCGCGCACTCCTCGTCCAGCAGCGCGTTGGCGAACACCCCGCCGGTCAGGGCGACCGTGGTGGTACCGGTCTCCCGACGCGCCAGGAGGCAGACCTCCTCCACCGCTCTCGCCACCGCCCGGTGGAACCGTGCGGCGATCACCGGGGCGCCGACGCCGGAGCGCAGGTCGGCGACGGCCGCGCGCAGCACGGGGGCCGGGTCCAGCAGGGTCGGGCCGGCGGCGGTCGGGCGCGGGGCGAAGGCGTAGCCGGGGCCGTCGTCCGCGCCGGCCGCGGCGGCGGACGCCTCCAGGGCGACGGCGGCCTGCGCCTCGTGGTCGACGCGGTGGCACAGTCCCGTCAGCGACGCCATCGCGTCGAACAGCCGCCCCATGCTGGAGGTCGGGACACAGGCGGTTCCGCGCTCCAACTGCCGTGCCAGCAACCGGCGTTCGTCCGGCGTGCAGGCGGCCGCGCACGGCAGGTCGTCGGCCCAGTCGACGCCCGCCGCGCGCAGGTGGGAGAGCGCCATCCGGCAGGGGTTGGCGACTCCCGCGTCGCCGCCGGGCAGCGGGACGTACGCCAGGTGGGCCAGCCTCCGGTATCCGTCGTAGTCGGCCAGCAGCACCTCGCCGCCCCAGATCGCCCCGTCGTCGCCGTAGCCGGTCCCGTCGAAGGCGACGCCGACGACCGGGGTTCGGCCGTCGATCCCGGCGGCGGCCATCGCGGAGGCGACGTGCGCGTGGTGGTGCTGCACCAGGCGCAGCGGACGGTCTCCGGCGCGGTGTCGGGCCCACCGGGTGGAGCGGTAGCCGGGGTGGCGGTCGGCCGCGAACAGCCGGGGGTCGATCCCGGTCAGCTTCCGCAGGTGCCGCTCGACGCGCTCCAGCGCCCGTGTGCCGGTCGGGTCGTCCAGGTCGCCCAGGTGCGGGGAGAACCAGGCCGAGCGCCCCTCGGCCAGGCAGAACGCGTTCTTCAGGTCTCCTCCGGCGGCCAGGGAGGGCGGCACCGGGAAGGGGAGCTCGACCGGGACGGGAACGTGTCCGCGGGAGCGGCGGAGCACGACCTCGCCGCCGTCCGCGCGGACCCGCACCACCGAGTCGTCGCAGGGCACCGCGATGGGCCGGTCGTGCCAGAGCCAGGCGTCGGCCAGTCCCGCCAGGCGGGTCAGGGCCTCGCGGTCGTCGGTGACGATGGGTTCGCCGGAGCGGTTGCCGCTGGTCATCACCAGGATCTCGGGCCCGGGCGGGTCGCCGGGCAGGCCGAACAGCAGCCGGTGCAGCGGGGTGTAGGGCAGCAGCACGCCCACGTCCGGGCTGCCGAGGCACACCTGAGGGGCCAGCGGTTCCGGTTCCCGGCCCGGGAGGTGGCGGCGCAGCAGCACGATGGGCCGCAGGCGGCCGGTGAGGGCGCGGCGTTCGGCGGGGCCGACGCGGGCGAGCCGGGCCGCTGCGGCGACGTCGGGGCACATCACCGCGAAGGGCTTGCCGCCGCGTGCCTTGCGCTCGCGCAGGACGGCGACGGCGGCGGGGTTCGTCGCGTCGCAGGCCAGGTGGTAGCCGCCGACGCCCTTGACCGCCACGATCCGGCCCGCGGCCAGCAGTCGGCGGGCCCCGGCGAGCGCCCGTTCGCCGTCCGCGTCGCGGGCGTCGGTCCCGGGGGCGTGCGTCAGGTGCAGCCGGGGGCCGCAGTCGTGGCAGGCGACCGGCTGGGCGTGGAAGCGGCGGTCGGCGGGATCGGTGTACTCCCCGGCGCACGTCGGGCACAGGGAGAAGGCGGCCATGGTGGTGGTCGCCCGGTCGTAGGGCAGCGCGGTGGCGATGGTGAACCGGGGTCCGCAGTGCGTGCAGGCGATGAACGGATGGCGGTGGCGGCGGTCGGCGGGGTCGGCCAGCTCCCGCAGGCAGTCGTCGCAGGTGGCGGTGTCGGGCGGAATCCGGGTGCGGCCCTCGCCCCGCCGGGAGGGGCGGATGGTGAACTCCTCGTACGGGTGCCCGGTCCCCCGCGGCGGCACGGGTTCGGAGGTCACCGTGGAGACCACCGCCAGGGGCGGGGCCTGGTCCCGGAGGCGCCGGCAGAACGCCTCCACGGCCTCGGGGACGCCCTCGACCTCGGCGATCACGCCGCCGGCGTCGTTCGCCACGTAGCCGGTCAGCCCCAGTTCGCGGGCGAGTGCGTGGACGAAGGGCCGGAACCCCACGCCCTGGACGGTGCCTCCCACCCGGACGCGGCGCCGTACCGCGCCGTGTCCGGGCCGGTCGTCGACGGTGGCCGTCATGGCGCTCCTTTCCGGGGCCGTCACCGCACCGGAAGGCCGGTGTCGGGTTCGAGACGGAGGGCGCCCGGCGCGGGCTCGTGCCGGTGGCCGTGATCGTGATCGTGTCCGTGGTCGTGTCCGTGGTCGCGCAGGTGCCGACCGGCCAACGGCGGCCGGTGGGGCCTCCGCCCCGCGTGGACGGCCGTGATCCGCTCCAGGAGCTCCTCGACGCCCCGCCCGGTGCGGGCGGAGGTCCGCAGCACCTCCACGCCCGGGTTGACCCGCTCGACGTTCTCGGCGAACGCCTCCTCGTCGAAGCCGGCCGCCTCGGCGAGGTCCGTCTTGGCGAGCACGACCAGGTTCGCCAGGCCGAAGGCGGTGGGGTACTTGGCCGGTTTGTCCTCGCCCTCGGTGACCGACATCAGCACCACCCGCAGCGTCTCGCCCAGGTCGTAGGTCGCCGGGCAGACCAGGTTGCCCACGTTCTCCACGAACAGCAGCCGGGTGCCGTCCGGCAGCCAGCCCTCCAGGTGGCCGCGGAGCTGGTCCGCCTCCAGGTGGCACAGTCCGCCGGTCAGCACCTGCCTGACCGGCGCCCCGGAGCGGGCGAGCCGCCGGGCGTCGTTCTCCGTGGCGAGGTCGGCGGTGAGCGCGGCCACCGGCAGGCCGCGTGCCGCGGCCCGGGTCAGGAGGAGTTCCAGCAGGGCCGTCTTGCCGCTGCCCGGACTGGACAGCAGGTTGACGGTGGTGACGCCGCGGCCGGTCAGCTCCTCCCGCAGCGCGGCCGCCAGCCCGTCGTTCTTCGCCAGTACGGCCTGTCTCAGGTCGACGACCCGGCACATCACGCTCTCTCCTCCTGCCGCGCCGAGCGGCTCCCGGGGCACGGGCGGCCCTCCGGGAGCGTCACGTCGACGATCTCCAGTTCGCGTCCGGCCACCAGCTCCGTCTCCGACTCCCCGCACTCCGGGCACCACAGCCGCGGCGGTGTGCCCGGGGCGAACTCCTCCGCGCACGCCCGGCACCGGGCGCGGGCGGGCACCTCCTCGATGCGGAGTTCGGCCCCGGCGAGCGCGGTGTCCCGGGCGACCACCTCGAAGGAGAACCGCAGGGCGTCGGCGACCACCCCCGACAGCTCCCCGACGCGCAGGCGCACCGCCTCCACCGCGTCGGCGCCGTGACGGCGCGCGGCCTCCTCGGCGCTCTCGGCGACGGCGAGGGCGATCGACAGCTCGTGCATGGGGCGCCACGCTAGCCGGCGGTCCGGGGAGCCCCGGACCGCCGCCACGGCACCGGGGTCGAGTTCCCCCGGACAGCGCAAGCCCGCGGGGGAACCGAGCGCGTCACGGTCCGGTCCGCGGGTCCGGTGGGTGAGGATCACGGCCCACAGACGACGGCAACGGCCCAACGGTCCGGGAGGCCTCATGCGGATCCTGCTCGTGGCGAGCGCGTTCAACAGTCTGACCCAGCGGGTCCTGGTGGAACTGGAGGAGCGCGGCCACACGGTCGCCGTGGAACTCGTGCCCGGGGACGGCTCCGGATGGGAGGTCGTGGAACGGCACGCCCCCGATCTGGTCCTCGCCCCGATGTTGACGACCGCCATCCCGAAGGAGGTCTGGTCGGCCCGCACCTGCCTGGTGGTGCACCCCGGGCCGCCCGGCGACCGCGGTCCCTCGTCGCTGGACCGGGTGTTGCAGGACGGCGCCGGGCAGTGGGGCGTGACCGTCCTCCAGGCCGAGGCCGAGATGGACGCGGGCCCCGTCTGGGCGTCGGCGCCCTTCTCCGTGCCGCAGCAGGTCGCCAAGGGCGACCTGTACCGCGGCGAGGTCGCCGACGCCGCCGTGGAAGCGGTGCTGCTGGCCGTCAGGCGCTTCGCCTCCGGCGCGTACACCCCCCGGCCGCAACCGCAGGACGGGCCGGGCCCGCGCCCGTACCTCGGCCAGGACGAACGCCGCATCGACTGGGAGAACGACCCCACCCGGGTGGTGCTGCGGAGGCTGCGGGCCGCCGACTCCCGTCCCGGTGTGCTGGACGCGTTCGCGGGCGGCGAGTGGTACCTGCACGGCGGCCACTACGAGGACCGGCTGCGCGGCCGTCCCGGCGAGGTGCTGGCCACCCGGTGCGGGGCGATCTGCCGGGCGACGTCCGACGGCGCGGTGTGGATCCCCCAACTGCGGCCCAGGCGGCGGCCGGGGGGCCCGCGGACGTTCAAGCTGCCCGCCGCCCTGGCGCTGGGCGACCGGCTGCCGGACGTGCCCGAGGTCTCCGCGCCGCTGTGGCTTCCCGCCGGGCGCCGCACCTGGAGCGAGATCCGTTACGAGGAGAGCGGCCCGGTGGGCTTCGTGCGCTTCTCCTTCCCCGGCGGGGCGATGGGCACCGACCGGTGCCGCCGCCTGCTGGCGGCCTACCGCTTCGCCTGCTCCCGGCCGACCCAGGTGGTGGTGCTCGGTGCCTGCCGGGACTTCTTCTCCAACGGCATCGACCTGAACCTGATCGAGGCCGCGGACGATCCCGCCGCGGAGGCCTGGGCCAACATCCACGCCATGGACGACCTGGTGGAGGCGGTCCTCACCACGACCGACCGGCTGGTGGTCTCCGCGCTGGGGGGCAACGCCGCGGCCGGCGGGGCGATGCTGGCGCTGGCGGCGGACGAGGTGTGGTGCAGGTCGGGCACGGTCCTCAACCCGCACTACCGGCTGATGGGGCTGTACGGCTCGGAGTACTGGACCTACACCCTGCCCCGGCGGGTGGGCGTCGAGGAGGCGGATCGGCTGACCCGGCAGGCGCTGCCGGTGGGCGCGTCCGCCGCCCTGCGCATCGGGTTGGTGGACCGGGTGCTGTCCGTGGCGCCGGAGACCTTCTTCCGCGAGGTCGCCCGGATGGCGGCCGGCCTCGCCGCCGATCCGGCACTCCAGATGCGGATCGGGGAGAAGAAGGTGGTGCGCGAACGCGACGAGTCCGTCCGGCCGCTGCGGGACCACCGGGGCGCGGAACTGGCGCGGATGCACCGGTGCTTCTTCCGGCCGGGCGAGCCGCACCACGCCCTGCGCTCGGCCTTCGTCCGCAAGGAGCCGATCACGCGCACGCCGGAGCACCTGACCGAGGCACTCCCCCGGCGGCAAAAGTTTGAGTTGTAGGCGTTTGTTGGAAATGTCAGGCTCCAGGAGACGGGCGGCGGCCGGACGCGGGCCGCCGCTGCCGCGCCGGATCGGAGCCCGCTCCTCCCCACGGGCCCCGCAGCCAGGAAGGAAGCCGCCATGAGCACCGACACGTCGGCCCCCAGCGGCGTCGAGGAGATCCACATCCTCTGGACCTCGGAGGGCATGAGCTGCGACGGCGACACGGTCTCGGTCACCGCCGCGACGCTGCCGAGCCTGGAGGAGGTGGTCCTGGGGGCGATCCCCGGCATCCCCAAGGTCCACCTGCACAACAAGGTGCTGGCCTACGAGACGGGCGAGGAGTTCACCCGGGCCTTCCACCAGGCCGCCAACGACGAGTTGGGGCCGTTCGTCCTCGTCGTCGAGGGCTCCATCCCCAACGAGAACATCAACGGCGACGGCTACTGGACGTCGATGGGCAACGACCCCGAGACCGGCGAGCCGATCACCCTCAACCAGTGGATCGACCGGCTGGCCCACAAGGCGTACGCCGTGGTGGCGATCGGCACCTGCGCCACCTACGGCGGCATCCACGCCATGGCGGGCAACCCCACCGGCTGCATGGGCCTGGCGGACTACCTGGGCCGGGACTTCCGCTCCGCGGGCGGGCTGCCGATCGTCAACGTCCCCGGCTGCCCCGTCCAGCCGGACAACTTCATGGAGACCCTGCTGTGGCTCCTCCACCAGTCCGCGGGGCTCGCGCCGCCGATCCCGCTGGACGAGCAGCTCCGGCCGACCTGGCTGTTCGGCAAGACCGTCCACGAGGGCTGCGACCGGGCCGCCTACTACGAGCAGGGCGACTTCGCGCTGGACTACAACTCCCCCAAGTGCCAGGTGAAGATCGGTTGTTGGGGCCCGGTGGTGAACTGCAACGTCCCCAAGCGGGGCTGGATGGACGGCATCGGCGGCTGCCCCAACGTCGGCGGCATCTGCATCGCCTGCACCATGCCCGGCTTCCCCGACAAGTTCATGCCCTTCATGGACGAACCCCCCGGCGGCAGCGTCTCCTCGGGGCTGCTGAGCCGCACCTACGGGCCGCTCGTGAGGTCACTGCGCTCCATCACCAACCGCACCGTGAACAAGGAGCCCAAGTGGCGCCACAACCGCACCGAACTGACCTCCGGCTACCAACCGCGTTGGACCGGCCGGTGACGCCGTCGAAAACGACGCCGAGAACGCCCGAGAGGACCGCCCCGTGACGACGAGCCAGACCGTCCCGGTCGAGCAGCGCACCCTTACCGAGGTGGCGTTCGACCCCATCACCAGGATCATCGGCAACCTGGGCATCTACACCAAGATCGACTTCCCCAACCGGGAGGTCGTCGAGTGCCGGAGCACGTCCTCGATCTTCCGCGGCTACAGCGTCTTCATGAAGGGCAAGGACCCCCGGGACGCGCACTTCATCACCAGCCGCATCTGCGGCATCTGCGGGGACAACCACGCGGTCTGCTCGATCTACGCCCAGAACATGGCCTACGGGGTGAAGCCGCCGCCGCTCGCGGACTGGATCATCAACCTCGGCGAGGCGGCCGAGTACATGTTCGACCACACGATCTTCCAGGACAACATGGTCTTCGTCGACTACTGCGAGCGCATGGTCAAGGAGACCAACCCGAGCGTCCTGGAGCGCGCCGAGCGGACCGCGGCCCCGCGCGGCGACGTCCACGGCCACCGCACGATCGCCGACATCATGCGCTCCTACAACCCCTTCGAGGGCGAGACCTACAAGGAAGCCCTCACCATGAGCCGTCTCACGCGCGAGATGTGCTGTCTGATGGAGGGCCGGCACGTCCACCCCTCCACGCTCTACCCCGGCGGCGTCGGCACCGTCGCCACCCCGCAGGCCTTCACCGACTACCTGGTGCGGCTGATGCGCTGCCTGGACTTCGTCAAGCGGGCCGTCGCCATGAACGACGACGTCTTCGACTTCTTCTACGAGGCCCTGCCCGGCTACGAGGAGGTCGGCCGCCGCCGCACGCAGCTCGGCTGCTGGGGCGCCTTCCAGGACCCGGAAGTGGTCGACTACGACTACCGGTCGATGAACGAGTGGGGGAACGCCATGTTCGTCACCCCCGGCATCGTCGTGGACGGCGAACTGGTCACCACCGATCTGGTCGACATCAACCTGGGCATGCGGATCCTGCTGGGCAGCTCGTACTACGAGGACTGGATCGGCGAGGAGACCTACGTCGACAAGGACCCCCTCGGCAACCCCGTCGACCAGCGCCACCCGTGGAACCAGACCACCCTGCCGCAGCCCCAGAAGCGCGACCTGAACGGCGGCAACTACAGCTGGGTGATGAGCCCGCGCTGGTACGACAAGCGCACGGGCGACTTCCTCGCCCTGGACACCGGCGGCGGCCCCATCGCCCGACTGTGGGTCACCGCGCTGGCCGGCAAGGTCCGCACCCCCTACGTCCGCTCCACCGGGCACAGCGTCGAGATCGACCTGCCGAAGACGCCCGCCACGCCGGAGATGCGGCTGGAGTGGACGCCCCCGCCCTTCCCCAACACCATCGAGCGCAACCGGGCGCGGATGTACTTCGTCGCCTACGCCGCCGCCATGGCCCTGCACTTCGTGGACAAGGCGCTGGAGGAGGTCCGGGCCGGACGCACCAAGGTCTTCCAGGAGTTCGAGGTGCCCGAGGAGGGCATCGGCGTGGGCTTCCACGAGGCGGTGCGCGGCGTCCTCTCCCACCACCTGGTGATCCGCGACAAGAAGATCGCCAACTACCACCCGTACCCGCCGACTCCCTGGAACGCCAGCCCCCGCGACGTCTACGGCACCCCCGGGCCGTACGAGGACGCCGTCCAGGGCTGCCCCATCTTCGAGGAGAACGGGCCGGACGACTTCAAGGGCATCGACATCATGCGCACCGTGCGCAGCTTCGACCCGTGCCTGCCGTGCGGCGTCCACATGTACCTCGGCGGGGGGCGCACCCTCCGGCAGCACCACTCGCCGACCTTCGGCGCGCTCTCCTGAGGAGGCGGACCCATGCCCTGGGACGACGAGCGCGCCCGCGCGCAGGTGGCCCGGACCGAGGAGCTGCTGTCCGGCCTGGAGTCGCTGCCGGACGGCCCCGCGGCCACCCGGGCGGCCGAGACCGTCGAGGCGCTGGTGGACCTCTACGGCGACTGCCTGGCCCGGATCACGGCCCGCCTCGGCGAGGGCGGGGGCGCCGGCCTCCTGCGGCGCCTCGCGGAGGACGAGCTCGTCGGCCACCTCCTGCTGGTCCACGACCTCCACCCCGATCCGGTGGAGACCCGGGTGCGCCGGGCCCTGGAGGACGTACGGAGCCGGCAGGGCCCGGCCGCGGGCGAGGTGGAGCTGCTGGAGCTGTCGGAGACGGCGGCGCGCGTCCGGCTGCGCGGCGGACGCGGCTGCTCCGCCTCGCCCCGGGCCCTGGCGGACGCCGTGCGGGAGGCGGTGGCCGGCCTCGCGCCCGAGATCGAGCGCGTGGACGTCGAGACCGCCCCGGCGCAGGCGCCCACGGCGCTCGTCCCCGTGGACTCCCTCTTCCGGCGCTCCGCCCGCGCCGCCGAGACGGGCGGGTGACCGCGGTGCCCGCGCCCTCCCCCGTCCCCTTCCCCTCGCCCCGGCTGCGGCGGCTCGCCCACCGTCCCGCCCGCC
>NZ_BAAASZ010000023.1:186792-196740 GCF_039533145.1 Streptomyces macrosporus | reverse complement strand
CGCCGGCGACGGCCCGCCGGAGGAACGCTGCGACCTGTGCGCCGAGCCCCTGCCCGCGGACCACCGCCACCTGCTGGACGTCCACGCGGGTGCGGTGTCCTGCGCCTGCCGCGCCTGCTCCCTGCTGTTCGACCGGCGGGAGGCGGGAGGGGCCCACTACCGGCTGCTGCCGCGGCGCAGGCTCCGGCTGGACGGGGACGGGATCGACGACACGCTGTGGGCGTCCCTCGGCGTTCCCGTGGGCCTGGCGTTCCTCACCCGCGGCGAGACGTCCGGCGAGGTCACCGCCCGCTGCCCGAGCCCGCTGGGTCTGCTGCGCGCGCCGGTGGACCCGCACCGCTGGCGGGAGGCGGAGGCGTCCGTCCCCGCCCTGGCGACGCTGGCCGGCGACGTCGAGGCACTGCTCGTCGACCGGACCGAGGGCGCGCGGCAGCACTGGATCGTCCCGCTGGACGACTGCTACCGCCTGGCCGCCACGGTGCGCGCGCACTGGAGGGGGCTGGGCGGCGGGCCCGAGGTCAGACGGCGCATCGAGGACTTCTTCCGCCGGCTCGCCGACGGGCCGTCCGTCGACGTCCGTCCCCCCACCGAACCGTCCCCCACCGATTCCCGACCCGGAACCTGAAGGAGGCTTCATGGCCGGCATCAGGGTAGGCAAGCCCCAGGTACAGCCCGACAGGGCCGCCCACGTCAGGGGCATCAGGCAGGGCAACCAGCTCGGCTCCTACCGGAAGGCCGCCGGGCACCTGCCCGACGACCGCTCCACGGCACGCCGTTCGACCGGCATCAACGCCCGGCGCCGCGATCCGATCATGCCCGGCATGCCGAACCTCTCCCCGTCATGACCGCGCCCCGCACCGCACCGGACGGCGTGCCCGCCCGGCACGCCGTCCCGTCCCTCGCCTTCACGGTCACCGACGCGCGGCCGGAGCGCTTCGCCGCGGTGCCCACCCTCCGGTTCGAGCTGGGGATCGCCCGGACCGGCGGCGGCCCCGTCCGCTCGATCAGCCTGACGGCCTCGGTCCGGATCGACGTGACCCGCCGCCGCTACGACGACCGGACGCGGCGGGCCCTGGCCGAGCTGTTCGGCGCGCCGGAACGGTGGGGCACCACCCTGCGCCCCCTGGCCTGGACCCGGACGACCGTGGTGGTGCCCCCGTTCACGGACACCACCACGGTCGCCCTCACCGTGCCGTGCCCCTGCGACGCCGAACTGGCCGTCACCAAGTACCTGTACGCCGTCCGCGACGGGGAGGTGCCCCTGGATTTCCTCTTCAACGGCACCGTCTTCTTCCAGGCCCCGGACGGCGGGCTGCGCACGGCCCAGATCTCCTGGGCCGAGGACGCCTGCTACCGGCTGCCCGCCGGCCTGTGGCACGACCTGATCGACCGCTACTTCGCCGGCAGCCCCTGGCTGCGGCTGTCCCGGGAGACCTACGAGCGGCTCGACGCCTACCGGGCCCGACGGGTCCTCACCACCTGGGACGACACCATCGGCAGCCTGCTGGACCAGGCGGACGGCCCCATCCCCGAGCTCTCCAGGACCCTCGAGGGCTCATAAGACCACCGGAGCACCATGGACGAAACGAGACGGGCGGAACGCCGGGAGGCGGCGCGGTGCCCGGAGAAGGTCGAGAAGATCGTGCGCACCTGCCTCTACGAGGGCTACCTGCTCTGGCCCTACCGCAGGTCGGCGCTGAAGAACACCAAGCGCTGGACCTTCGGCGGGATCTTCCCCCGCTCGTGCGCCGCCACGCTCGGCGAACCGCACCGGATGCGCACCCAGGTGTTGGTCGACACCGCGGGCCGTCCCGCGGAGGCCGTCGAGGTGACGGTGCGCGTGCGGTTCCTGCACGTCGTGGACCGCGGCGTGGTGCGCGAGGGGCCGGACGGTCCCGAGGCCGTCGACGACCTGACGGTGGACGGGCGGCGGTACCTGGCGTGGCAGGAGGCGACCGAGCGCGAGGTGTGCCTCCCGGTGACGCTGGGCTCCGTCCTCTCCCGCCCCGCACGGACCGCCGTCGACGTCCCCGCGGGCACCGACCGCGAACCGATCGAGGACGGTGCGGGCCGTGCCGCGGGAGCCCTGGTGCGCCGGTGGAACGCGCTGCGCGGCACCGTGGAGGTCGGCGCCGAGCCGGTCGGGGACGGCGTGTACCGGCTGACCGTGGGCATCGTGAACACCACCCCGTGCGCGCTGTCGGACCCCACCGCCCTGGGGGCCCGGGAGGAGGCGTGCGCGTACGCCTTCGTCTCCACCCACACGGTGCTGCACTGTCCCACCGCGCGTCTCGTCTCGCTGATCGATCCGCCCGAGCGCCTGCGGGAGGCCGCCGCGGCCTGCGAGAACCAGGGCACCTGGCCGGTCCTCGTGGACGACGACACCGACGGCGCCACCGACGAAACCGGCGGCGACGGGTCGAGCGCCCACACCGTGCTCTCCTCCCCCGTCACCCTGTACGACTTCCCCGAGGTGGCCCCGGAGAGCCCCGGGGACCTCTTCGACGGCACGGAGATCGACCGGCTGCTGATCCTCGGCATCCTGAGCCTGACGGAGGAGGAACAGCGGGAGGCGCGGGCCTGCGACCCCCGGGCCAGGGAGATCCTGGACCGCTGCGCGGCGCTCGACCACGACGAACTCCTCGCGCTGCACGGCGCCATCCGCGAGTTCCGGCCGCTCGGGGAGGAGGCGTGAACCGGACGGTGACGATCGACGGAGTCCGGCTGGGCCGGGGCGACCGCGTACGGCTGCGACCGCTCCACCGCGCCGACGTCTTCGACCTCGCGCTCGCCGGGCGCACCGCCGAGATCGTCGCCGTCGAGGAGGACTTCGAGGGCCGGGTCCACGTCGCGGTGGTCCTGGAGGACGACCCCGGGCGCGACCTCGGGGCGAGCGGACGGATCGGCCACCGCTTCTTCTTCTCCCCCGAGGAGCTGGAACCGGCCGGGCCGCCCGCCGAGCCCGACACGGCCCGCACGCGGATCCTGGTGGCCGGGATCGGCAACGTCTTCCTCGCCGACGACGGCTTCGGGCCGGAGGTGGCCACCGCGCTGCGCGGACGGACGCTCCCCGACGGCGTCCACGTCGAGGACTTCGGCATCCGCGGGATGGACCTGGCCTACCGGCTGCTGGACGGGTACGGCACCGCCCTGCTCGTCGACGCGGCGCCCCACGGCCGCCCGCCCGGCACGCTCTCGGTCATCGAACCGGACCTCGACGCGTTCGACGCCCTCCGGGGCGCCCCCGAGGCACACGCCATGGACCCGGTCAAGGTCCTCGCCCTGGCACGGCAGGTGGGCGACGCCCCGCTGCCCCGCGTCCTGGTCGTCGGCTGCGAACCGCTGGTGCGCATGCGCGGCGACGAGCCGGACGTGGCCGTCGGGCTCAGCGAGCCCGTCCGGCGGGCGGTCGACGAGGCCGTCACGCTGGTCGAGTCCCTGGTGGCGGAGCTGCTCGCCGGGGAGGAGGTGAACTCCCGATGAGGAACGGCATCTTCGTCCCCGCGGTGGCGGTGCGCATCGCCGTCGGCGTCCTGGCCGCCGCCGGCGCCGCGGCCATGGTGGTCGAGGTACCGGCGCTGTGGCGGTACCTGAAGATCAGGGCCATGTGACGGGCGGCGGCGTGGGGCCCGCGCGTGCCCGGAGCGCGCCGCGCGGCCGTCCCCGCCGTCCCGGCCGGGACGGTCGGGGCGGTCGGGGCGCGGTCGCGGGGAGCCGTCGGCGGTGTCCCGCGTCCGGCGGGGGAGAATGGAGCCTCGTACCGGAGCGCCGCGCGGGGCGGTGCCCGTCTTCCACGGCAGGAGATCACGCACGGTGCCCCACGAACGCGAAACCTCCACCGTCGCCCGGAGCCGGCCGGACCTGCGGGCCGACTGCGGGGACTGCTTCGCGCTGTGCTGCGTGGCGCTGCCCTTCACGGCCTCCGCCGACTTCGCGGTCGACAAGGAGGCCGGGCGGCCGTGCGCGAACCTGCGGGAGGACTTCCGCTGCGGCATCCACGCCCGCCTGCGCCGGGAAGGCTTCTCCGGCTGCACCGTCTTCGACTGCTTCGGCGCGGGGCAGAAGGTCTCCCGGATCACCTTCGGCGGGCGGGACTGGCGCCGCGATCCGCGCACCGCGCGGCGGATGTTCGCGGTGTTCCCCATCGTGCGGCAGCTCCACGAGCTGATGTGGTACCTGGCCGACGCGCTGGAGAGGCCGCGGGCCCGTCCCCTCCACGGCGATCTGCGCCGTGCGCTGGAGGACGTCGACCGCCTCACCCGCGGCAGCGCCGAGGAACTGGCGGAGCTGGACGTGGCGGAGGTCCGGCACCGCGTCGACGAGCTGCTGCTGCGCACCAGCGCACGGGTGCGGGCCGCGGTTCCGGGGCGCAGGAGGAACCACCGCCGGGCCGACCTCGTCGGGGCCGGACTCAGGGGCGCCGATCTGCGGGGCGCCGACCTGCGCGGGGCCTGGCTGATCGCGGCCGACCTCGGCGGCGCCGACCTGCGGACGGCCGACCTGATCGGGGCGGACTTCCGGGACGCCGACCTGCGGGGCGCGGACCTGACGGGGAGCCTCTTCCTCACCCAGGCCCAGCTCAACGCGGCCCGGGGCGACGAGCGGACCAGGCTGCCCGCCGGGTTCACCCGTCCCGCGCACTGGGCGTCCTCCGCGCACGGCCGGGGCTGAGGGGCTCCGCCCCCCCGGCGCGGACTCGGCCGGTGGGCTCGGCCGGTGGGGCTCGGCCGGTGGGGAGCGGCTTCACCATGACGTGCTCCCGGCGCCCGTCGGGCAGCGCGTCACCGACCGGTCCCTCGTCCACGAACCCGTGGCGACGGTAGAGGCCGACCGCGTGTTCGTTGCCGGGCACGACCGCGAGCCTCAGCAGCCCGGCTCCGGCCCGCACCGCCCACCGCTCCACCTCCCGCACCAGCCGGTCCCCCACGCCCCGGCCCCGCGCGTCGGGGGCGACCCACAGCGAGACCAGTTCGGCCTCGTCGCGGCCCGGCTCGGGGACGCCGCCGACCATCCCGGCCGGTTCCCCGTCGAGTTCGACGACGACGTGGTACGCGCCGGGGATGCTCAGCCGGGCGCGCCACCTCTCCTCCCGGTCGCCGGGGCCCTGCCAGTCCGCGAGCCGGGAGCCGAAGGCGTACGGGGCCTCCGCGAGCGCGGCGAGACGCACCTCCCGCCAGAGCCGCCAGTCGTCCGCCGTCAGGGTCCGCACCCCGACCGCACCGGAGGCCCGTCCCACGGCCCCGGGCGTCCACACGTACCGGACGCCGGGTTCGCGTTCCTCGTCGCCGCCGTGACCGCCGCCGTGGCCGCCGCCGTCGGCGTCGGCGTCGGCGTGCTCGACCGCGCGGAAGCCGTGGCGTTCGCAGAACCGCCGGGCCGGGCCGTCGCCCCGGGACGTCCACAGCGCCAGTCCGTCCGGGCTCCGCCGTTTGGCCAGGGCGACGAGGCGGTCGCCGATGCCGCGGCCCCGCCAGGACGGGTCGAGGTGGAGCTGCTCCACCTCCCCGCCGTCGAGCGCCATCATCCCGACGACCACGCCGTCCACGGTCGCCACCCAGGTCTCGTGGACCGGCACCCCCACGTCCCGGACCCACTCCCTCACCTGCCGGTCGGTGTGGGCCCGGCGCACGCCGGGAAGGGCCGCGGCGCGGGAGCGCAGCCACACCTCGGCCACGGCGGGCGCGTCGTGGTCGGTCGCGCGGCGGATGACGAGGGCGTCGGTGTCCACGGCGGTGCATCCTCGCAGCCGCGTTCCGCCGCCGCATCCGCGAATCCGGCGGCGGGTGCGGATCTTCACCACCGCTCTGCCGCGGCCGGTTCCGCGGTGGGACGTGACGGGGGTGTCGTGCGCGGCGCGGTCGTGGCACCGGCGGGAGGCCGCACCCGGTGTCCCGCCCGGTGCCGGTCGAGGGTGGTGCCGGTTCCGAACCGCGGGCACGGCATCGCGCCGGACGCTCCGGCCGCCTCCGCCCGTCTCACCGCGGACGCCCGCACGGGCCGGTGACGGGGACCGCGCCGGCGGACCACCCGTTCGGCGCGGGCGTCCACGGGCGGGCCACCGAACGGGCAGGCTTGCCCCGCTTCCCGCGGGGTAGACGGGGGATGCGCCCGGGTCGCCGCAGGTGGAGTCGGAGACAGGCACCCGGCCGCACCCTGCCGGCGGCCGGTGGATTCCCCCGTCCCTCCGGCCGTCGGCGGGGCCACTCGGCGCCGGAACGGCACGTCGTGAAGGCGGCCGGACGGGCGCCGTGGCCCGGCACCGCGCCGCACGGGCGCGGGAGCCGCCGGCCGCACCAGGAACCGATCCCCCGTCGACCGGCCCCGCAGGGAGGGAACACCGTGCCGGAGCGGTACCTCCGCAGTCGACAGATGCTCGCAGGTCTGCTGTCCGACAGTCACCTGCTGCCCCTGGAGCTGATACCGACCGCCGTGGCCCGGCACGCGGCGGTCGCGGGACTCCACGACGTGCGGATCCACCTGGCCGATCTGCAGGAGCGCGTGCTGCGCCTGCTGACCGGGATCGGGCTGGACGCCGGGCAGGGCGCGGACGCCGACGAGGCCGAGCTGAGGATCGAGGGGAGCGTGCCGGGCCGGGCCTACCAGTACGGGGAGATCCTGCCCGCCTCCGGGGCCGGGGCGGAGGGGTACCGGTGGTGGGTGCCGCTGTTGGACGGCACCGAGCGCATGGGCGTGCTGCGCATCACCACCGCGGCCGACGACGAGCACACCCGGGACGACATGCGGCAACTGGCCTCCCTGGTGGCTCTCGTCCTGGCGAGCAAGGCCTCCCTCAGCGACTCCCACGCCCGCCTGGTGCGCACCCGGAGGATGAACTCGGCCGCCGAGATGCAGTGGCAGTTGATGCCGCCCAGGACCTACGCCGACGGCCGGGTGGTGATCGGCGCCGCCATGGAGCCGGCGTACCGGATCAGCGGCGACGCCTTCGACTACGCGATCGCCGGGCCCCTGGTGCATCTGTCGATCTTCGACGCCATGGGACACGACACCGCGGCCGGCCTCACCGCCAACCTGACCATGGCCGTCTGCCGCAACCGGCGCCGCCAGGGCGCCGGGCTCGTCGAGACCGGCGAGGCCATCGAGGACACGCTGGTCGAACAGTTCGGCCACAGCCGGTACGCCACCGGCATCCTGGCCGAGTTGGACACCCGCACGGGCGTGCTCGGCTGGGTCAACCGCGGCCACCACCCTCCCGTCGTCATCCGCGGCGGGCGCTGGAGCACCCTGCTGCGCTGCCCGCCCGCCCATCCGATGGGCACGAGTCTGGGGCTGAGGAGCACGCTCTGCCACGAGCAGTTGGAGCCGGGCGACCGTGTCGTGTTCTACACCGACGGCATCACCGAGGCCCGCGGTCCGGGCGACCGCGAGTTCGGGCTCGCCCGCTTCGTCGACTTCCTCATCCGGCACCACATCGACGGCCTGCCCGTTCCCGAGACCCTGCGGCGGCTGGTGCGCTCCGTGCTCGACCACCACGGCGGCCGGCTCCAGGACGACGCCACCGTCCTGCTGTGCGAGTGGCTCGGTCCCCGGCCCGACGACCACGGCCCGGCCGCCGACCGGGCCGGTCTGCGCGGCTGACGGGAGCGGCGGGCGCCCCGCTCCCGTCGTCGGCGGGCGCCCGGACCACCGTCCGTGCACCATGGGGAGCATGGTCTTCGATCCGTCCACCGCGACCGGAACCGCCGTGGTCACCGGTGCCTCCTCCGGCATCGGCGCGGTCTACGCCCGCGGGCTCGCCGAGCACGGCCGGCGCCTGGTGCTCGTCGCGCGACGCGCCGGGCGGCTGGAGGATCTGGCCGCGCGGCTGCGCGCCGAGACCCCGGCCGCGGTCGAGACGCTCACCGCGGACCTGGGTCGCGAGGAGGACCTGGCGCGGGTGGCCGAGCGGGTCGCCGCCCCGGACGTGGACCTGCTGGTGAACAACGCGGGCATCAACGGCTACGGTCCGTTCGCCCGCACCGAGCCGGAGCTGCTGGCCCGGGTGTTGGCGGTCAACGTGGTGGCCCTGACCACGCTGACCCGGGCGGCCGTGCCGGGGATGCTGGAGCGCGGGCGCGGCGCGGTGGTCAACGTGGCGTCGCTGCTGGCCTTCGCCGGCTCGCTGCCGCCCGATCCGCTGCCCCACCGGGCGGTCTACGGCGGCACCAAGGGCTACGTGGTGACCTTCACCCGCACCCTCGCCGCCGAGTTGGCGGGCACCCCGGTGACCGTGCAGGTGCTCTGCCCCGGTCTGACGGCCACCGAGTTCCACCTCACCCGGGGGGCCGAGTCGGTGCCCGGGCACGAGGAGCGGGTGCACGACGAGGGCGGCATGCCCGCCGAGGACGTGGTGGCCGCCTCCCTGGCGGCTCTGCGCTCCGGCGAGGTGGTGTGCGTGCCCGGTCTGACCGAGCCGGAGGCGCTGGACCGGCTGCGCGCGGCCGAACTGGCGATCCGGGAGGGTTCGGGTCCCCGCCTCGCGCCCCGCCACGCCGCTCCGGAGCGGTGAGGGGCGGCAGGGAGCGGCGTAGCGCGGTTCAGCGGGCCGAGCCCGCCGTCTCCCCGGAGAACTCGTCCTTCGGCACCAGCGCCGTCCTCCTGCGCAGGAGCAGCACGGCGATGTCGTCCGAGGGGTTGCCGCCGGTGTGACGCATCAGCCGGCCGATCAGGTCCGCGGCCACCCGGCGGGGAGGGACGTCCACCCAGTCGGCCAGCTGTTCCTCCAAGGGGAAGAAGGCGCCGGAGGAGTCGCGGGCCTCGGTGACCCCGTCGGTGCACAGCAGGAGCATGGCGTCGGGCGGGAAGTCGATCCGTTCCACGGTGCGGGGGCGCGGGGCGAGGGGGCCCAGCCCCAGGGGGACGTTCGTCTCCCGTGGGCGGAGCGGGCCGGTCCGGTCGCTGTGCACCAGGTACGGCGGCAGGTGCCCGCAGTTGACCGCCTCGATCCCGCGTTCGCCGTCGACGCCGAGGACGAGCGCGGTGACGAAACGTTCCGGCTCCCCCATCTGGGTGGCGAAGGCGTTGTGCCGGACGACGGCGCTCTCCATGGCGTCCACGACCGCGGTGAGGGTCGGCTCGCGGTGGGCGGCCTCCCGGAAGGCTCCCAGCACCGCGAAGGCGGTCCCGATGGCGGGCAGCCCCTTGCCCTGGACGTCGGCGATGCACACCCGGGTGCCGTACGGCGAGGCGGCGATCTCGTAGAGGTCGCCGCCCACCCTGCTGTCCTCCTCCACGGGCTCGTACACGCCGTCGACCAGGAGCTGGTCGGTGAGCACGGGGAGCGGGCGCAGGATCTGCCGTTGCAGGGCCGCGGCGGCGGAGCGCAGCCGGATGATCTCCTCGTCCCTGCGGGCCCGCTGCCAGGAACTGGCGACGCTCAACGCGCCGAGCACCGTGGCGGTGAAGACCACCGCCACGTCGGCGCCCGCCGACTGGAACGGATCGGCGACGAGCGAGGCGACGAGGACGAGGGTGACCCACACGGCGGCCAGGGCCGTCTGCCGCACCGTCCCCCACCCGGCGACGAGGGCGGGGAGGAAGACGAGGAGGGGAACCAGCCGCGTGTCGCGCTCCCCGAAGTAGCCGGAGCCGACCAGCACCGCCGTGAGGAGGACGAGCCAGGACAGCAGCGCCCGGGAGCTGAGCCTGCGGCGGCCGGGACCTCTCCTGTGCCACGCCGTCGTTTTCGGCTCCTCGGGATCGTCAGGGGTGCGCACCTTGGTTTCCGCTCTCCGTGGTCGGGTCCCACCGGGACGCCTCGCCGCCGCCGGCCCGGTCACCGGCGGGCCGGTGCCCCAACCCTCTCGTATCCCCGAGCGGCCCCGGGGCATTCACGCGCGGCACCACCCGGGCGAACGAGTACCCCTTCCCGGCCGTTCCCCACACCCCGCGACAGTGGTGTTCGACACCGGCCCGGAGGCGGGGCCCGTGCGCGGTGGCGCGGACACGCCG
>NZ_BAAASZ010000023.1:118147-186761 GCF_039533145.1 Streptomyces macrosporus | reverse complement strand
GTGGGGATGGTTCGGGGCTGTGGATGTGGGGGCTACGAGGCGGTGCAGGCGCCCAGGCGCGGGGCGGTCCAGTTGCCGTTGGCCATCACGGTGAAGCCGAAGCTGGTGGAGGAGCCGGCGGACAGGGTGCCGTTGCCGTTGGGCCGCATGGTCATCACGGTGCCGCTGGAGTCCCAGGAGGGGGTGCCGTTCCAGGTGGCGGAGATCCTCTGCGGCGAGGCGACGGTGACCGTCACCGACCAGGTCCCGATCGCGCTGCTTCCCGCCTTGACGGTGACCCTGCCGTTGAAGCGGTCGCCCCAGCGGTCGGTCTCCTCGTAGGTGACGGTGCACGACGCGCCGCCGCTGCCACCGGTGCCGCCGCCCGTCGTACCGCCCGTCGTACCGCCGGAGGAGCCGCCCAGGGCGGCGAGGACCGCGTCGTAGGCGGGCTTCTTGTTGTAGTTGCCGTCGAAGAGCAGCGGGGTGTCGGAGGAGCGCCAGGAGTACTTGTCGGTCACGCCCCACACGGTGATGCCGGTGCAGCGGGAGACCGCCAGGCAGGCCTGGACGACGCCGCGGTACTGCTCGGCCTGGGAGGAGCCGGAGCCCGCGATGTCCAGCTCGGTGATCTGGACGTCCACCCCGAGGTCGGCGAAGTTCTGCAGGGTGGTGTGGTAGTTGTTCGGCACCGGGTTGCCGCTGTTGAAGTGGGCCTGGAAACCGACGCAGTCGATGGGCACGCCGCGCGCCTTGAAGTCCTTGACCATGTTGTACACGGCCTGGGTCTTGGCGTGGCTCCAGTTGTCGGTGTTGTAGTCGTTGTAGCAGAGCTTGGCGTTGGGGTCGGCGGCCCGGGCGATGCGGAACGCCTCCTCGATGTAGCCGTTGCCCAGGCGCTGCTGGAAGACGGAGTTGCGGCGGGCGCCGCTGGAACCGTCCTCGAAGGCCTCGTTCACCACGTCCCAGGAGTGGATCTTGCCCTTGTACTGGCCCATGACCCGGTTGATGTGGTTGGTCATCGCCGAGCGCAGGTCGTTCCCGGAGAGGTTGCCGACCCAGCTCGGGAGCTGGGAGTGCCACACCAGCGTGTGGCCGCGGATCTTCATGCCGCGGCTCTGCGCGTGGTTGACGATCCGGTCGGCGTTGGTGAAGGTGAACGAGTTCCGGGACGGCTCCAGGGCGTCCCACTTCATCTCGTTCTCGGCCGTGACGGAGTCGAACTCCCGGTTGAGGGTGGTGACGTAGGCCGACTCGCCCAGCCGGTTGGCCGCCACCGCGGTGCCGAAGTAGCGGCCCTTCTCCGCCGCGGCGGCGGCGAGGGTGGAGGCGGCACTGGCCGTGCCGGTCAGCGCGGTGAGGGTGCCTGCCGCGGCCAGGGCCACCGAGGCGCCCAGCACCAGCGCGGTGCGCAGCCCGGACCGCGGGCGTCTCCGCCGCGGTCCGGGCCTCTCGGTGGTGTGGGGGGTGTCGATCATTGCGGTCCCTTCGTCCGTGGCCCGCGCGGACGGGGCGTCCGACGGGCCGGATGTGCCATTCGCGGCTCTGCCACCCGCCGTCCGGTGGGGCATCGGACGGCGGGTCCATGGCGATCGGCAACGATCGGTATGGAGTATGGGCTTACCCTGAGAGACCGTCAACGCTTCCTTCCGGAAAAGTTCCGGATGAGTTTTCCGGTGACACCTCCCACAAGGCACCGCGTCAGCACGGTAGTTGGCCTCCATGCGGAACAGAAACACGAGAAGGATCGGAGAGATTGGCCATGAAAATTCCGACCTGATTCCGGTAAGAAACTCGGGAGTTTCGGGTCGCACCCGGTCTGTCGGCGTTCCCTCGTCCACGGAATCCTCGTGTGCCATGACCAGACGCAGCACAGGCATACGCACCCGAGGCCGGACGGCCTGGACCTGGACGGTCGTCGCCGGCCTCGCCCTGACGCTCACCTGGAGCTCGCCGGCCGGGGCCGACGACCCCGCCGAGACCCGGCTCACGGAGGCCATCGACCGCATCCTCGCCGACGAACGGCTGGCGGGGGCCGCGGCGAGCGTGGTCGTCGGCGAGGCCGACACCGGCCGCGTCCTCTACGAGCGCCACCCCGACAGCAGGCTGATGCCCGCGTCCAACACCAAGCTGACGACCTCCGCCGCCGCGATGGAGATCCTCGGCCCCGACCACCGCTTCCGCACCGAGGTGCTCTCCGACGGCACCCGCCGCGGACCGGTGCTCCGCGGCGACCTGTACCTGCGCGGCACCGGCGACCCCACCATGCTCGCCGAGGACTACGACCGGCTGGCCGAGGAGGTCGCGGCCTCCGGGATCAGGTACGTCACCGGCCGGTTGGTCGCCGACGACACCCGCTTCGACGACCGGCGGCTGGGCCGGTCGTGGGCCGCCGACGACGAATCCGCCTACTACTCCTCGCAGATCTCCCCGCTGACCGTCGCCCCGGACACCGACTACGACGCCGGCACCGTCCGCGTGAGGGCCGTCCCCGGCGAGAAGCCCGGCGACGCCCCGGAGGTCACCGTCACCCCGCCCAACGACTACGTCACCGTCGACGTGCGCGGGACCACCGTCGCGGCGGGCGAGCCCGACACCCTCTCCATCGAGCGCGAACACGGCCGCAACACCATCGTGGTGAGCGGCGACATCCCCGTCGGGGCCGACGCCACGACCTCGTGGATCAGCGTCTGGGAGCCCACCGGCTACGCCGCCGCGGTCTTCTCCGACGCGCTGGCCGACCACGGGGTGCGGGTCGCCGGCGGCGTCCGTACGGGCAGGCCCACGCCCCGGGACGCCACGGTCCTCGCCGACCACCGCTCGATGCCGCTGAAGGACCTGCTCGTCCCGTTCATGAAGCTGTCCAACAACAACCACGCCGAGGTGCTCGTCAAGGCCATCGGCCACGAGACCTCCGGCCGGGGCACCTGGAGCGCGGGGCTGGCCGCCGTCGAGGACCACCTGGAGAAGGAGGGCGTCGACACCGGCACCCTGCGCCAGGTGGACGGCTCGGGCCTGTCCCGGATGAACGCCGTGCCCGCGAGGCAGCTCGCGCGGCTGCTGGTCGCCGTGCGGGACGCGCCGTGGTTCGACCAGTGGTACGCCTCCCTGCCGGTGGCCTGCGCGAAGGACCGGATGGTGGGCGGCACGCTCCGCTCCCGGATGTGCGGCACGCCGGCGGCCGGGAACGCCCGTGCCAAGACCGGCTCCCTGACCGGCGCCTCGGCGCTCTCGGGGTACGTCACCGACGCCGACGGCCGCGAGCTGTTCTACAGCGTCGTCCTCAACAACCACCTCGCCTCCTCCGTGAAGGACATCGAGGACGCCGTGGTGGTCACCCTGGCCTCGCACGGCAGGGAGGGGACGGAGACCGTCTTGCCGCGCGGCGCCCGCGCCTCCGCCTCGCCGGCGGAGGCGGAGGCGGAGTGCTCCTGGACGAAGCCGCGCGGCTGCTGAACCCCACGTCCGACCCCGGCGGGAGGCGGTGGGATGCTGGCCGCCTGGAACGGCGGACGGCCGGGAGGACGGCACATGGCACGGCACGGACGGCGGGCGCGGGACCTGGGGATCGTGACGGACGGCGGCGAGCCGGGTCCGTACGGAGCGATCACCGACGTACCGGGCGTCGCGGTGGGACACACCACGCTCCGCCGCCCGCCGGACGTGCACACCGGGGTGACCGCGATCGTCCCGGCGGGCGTCGGGCCGCTGCCCGCCGGGACGCCCCTGCCCGCCGGGCTGTTCGCCGCGAACGGGTACGGCAAGCTCGTCGGCGCCACCCAGCTCGTCGAGCTGGGACAGCTGGAGTCGCCGATCGTCCTCACCTCCACCCTGTCCGCCTTCCGCGCCGCGGACGCGATGGTGAGCCGGATGCTGTCCCGGCCGGAGTTCGCCGACGTGCTCTCCTACAACCCGGTCGTCGGCGAGTGCAACGACGGATACCTCTCCGACGTCCGGGCCCGGCCGGTCCGGGAGGAGGACGTGCTGGCCGCGATCGAGGGGGCCTCCACCGGCCCGGTGGCCGAGGGGTGCGTGGGCGCCGGCACGGGCACCTGCGCGCTGGGGTTCAAGGCGGGGATCGGGACCGCCTCCCGTCGGGTCGTGCCGGACGAGGCGGGCCCCTGCACCGTGGGCGTCCTGACGCAGGCCAACTTCGGCGGAACGCTGCGGATCGGGGGCGTCGCCGTCACGCCCGATCCGCCGGACGCGGCGGCGGGGACGGAGGCGGCGGCCGGAGCGGACGGCACGGGGCCGGGCGAGGACGGCTCCTGCGTGGTGGTCGTGGCGACCGACGCCCCGCTCGACGCACGGCAGTTGGGCCGGCTGGCCCGGCGCGCGGTCTTCGCCCTGGGCCGGGTCGGCGCCTCCTACGGCCACGGCAGCGGCGACTACGGCATCGCGTTCAGCACCTCGCCGGCGCGGGACGGCCGTCCGGCCGTGGTGCCCGACCACCGGCTGGACCCGCTCTTCGGCGCGGTGCTGGCGGCCTCCGAGGAGGCGGTCCTCAACGCCCTGTGCGCGGCGGTCACCACGACCGGGCGGCTCGGCCGCACGGTGCCCGCCGTCTCCCACGACCGGTTGCGGGAGGCCGCCGCGCGAACCGCCCCGTCCGGCCGGTGACGCCCGGGGCCACCGCCTCGGCCGCCGTTCCGGTCGTCCGGTGGCACGCCCTCGCCCGCGGCCGGCGGCGGACGGATCGACGATCGTCCGTGTGAGTGTCCGCGCGGAGGGTGGGTACGCGAGGGACACAACCCGTGAGGGAGTCGCACAGCGGTCGGCGGAAGCCGGGCGCTGACACCGCCGGCGGTCGATGTGTCCGTCCCCTGCATCGGTCGGCCGCCGGCCCGCTCCCGTCCCGACCGGCCCCCAAGAGAGCCGTGACACCACAGACTCCGGCTCTCCTTGGACGAGGAGGCCGGGCTCCGGGAGGAGGACACGCCGCCCCGCGGGCTCCGTGCGGGAGGCGGCCGCCGTCGAGCGGCCGCCCCGGGCGCGGGCCGTGGGCGGTGGGGTCCGTCGCGGGTTCCCCCGCGTGTCCTCCGTGCGTGTCGATCTTCGTCCTCCTGATGGGTGCGTTCACGGCGTGCCGACTATGGGAACGGCGACCGACGCGGGTGACGGAAAGGGCCGAATGCAGCACGCCACCGAGCGAAGGCCCCGAGGCGGAGTCAGGGTGGAAATCCCCAACGTCTCAAAGGAGATGGATCCCATGCGTCGTTTTGTCCGCATGTCCGCCGTCGGTGTCGGCCTGTGCGCCGCCGTGCTCGTCGGCTCCCCCGCCGTCGCGGCGGACAGCCCCGAGTCGGGCGTCCAGATGTGTTCCGAGCACCTCGCCCCCGGCCTCCTCGGCGGTCTGTTCCCGCACATGGGCAGCCAGACCAAGGGCTGCATGTCCAGCACCACCGGCGGCCACACCGCGATCGCCCCGGTGACCAGCGTCCCGACGGCGCAGTAACGGTAGCGCGGTTCACGGGTGGGTGTCCGGCGGTCCGACCGCCGGACACCCACCCGTCGTCGTGGGGGCACTCGGGGGGACGCCTTCCCCGACCCCCGAACTCCGGTGGGCGGACGGGGTGTCGAGACCTCCGCGCCCTTGGTGCACGCCGTCCGGACGGTCGGGATCGGGACGATCGCGCGCGGTGCGTCCTCCCGCCGGCACCGCCCGTCCCCGCATGGCCCGCCGCGCGCCGGGTACGGCTCCCACCATCGCAGGAGAGCCGACACGGCCGGTGTCGCCGCGTCGGGGCCGTGCCAGGAAGGAGCCGTGGAACATGCCCGGTCCCGCCGCCGAGGAGGCGTCCCATCCGCCCGCTCCCTGGAGGTTCCGGGGGCGGCTGTGGGCCGGGGTCTTCCCGGCGCGCCACCGGCAACCCGTTCCCGCCGACCTGCGCCCGCTGCCGGGCGGCTCCTCGCACCTGGTGGTCGGGCTGGTCCGGTACCGGGAAGGCACCCTGCGCTACGACGAGTTGGCCGTCGGCCCCCTGGTGCGGCGCGGCGCGCGGGCCGGACTGCTGATCGACCGCATCTGGGTCAGCGACCCCGTCTCGGTGCGGGGCGGACGGGACATCTGGGGCCTGCCCAAGGAACTCGCCGAGTTCGACTGGACGGACCGCTCGGTGCGGGTGAGCGACCGTGCCGGCCTGCTGGCCGAACTGGCCTTCCGGCCGGGCCGGTTGGGACTTCCGGCCGTGCCGATGCCCCTGCCCGGCTTCTCGGGGTCCGTCGGACGGCGGCTGTTCGTTCCCGGCCGTCTGGTGGGCACCCTGCGCCGGGAGCCCCTGGCCGTCGTCTCGTGGTCGGAGCGGCTCCCGGCCCTGGCGACCACCGTCCCCCGCCTCTCGGTGGCCGTGCGGCCCTTCCGCATGACCGTGCCCGGCCCGGTGCCCTGCTGAGGGCGTCGGGCCGGGGCGGCGGACGTCGGCCTCACGGCCCGAGGGTCGCCGGGGAGGGTCCGAGGATCATCGGGCGCCCCGGATCATCGGGCGCCCTCCGCCGTCCGCGCGGCCGTCACTCGCCGCCGCCCAGCTTGAAGAGCATGAAGAGGAAGGCCGCGAAGACGTGGGTCGCCACGAAGTAGGTGAAGAGTCGGACGACGGCCCCGCGGGGGAACTTCCTCTCCTCGTTCATGCGGGACGCGGGCCGGGGCTGCTGGTCGGACATGGTGTCGCCTTTCGGAACCGGGGGTGAGCCGTCGGGGTCGGGGGACGGGGGTGCTCAGGGCGCGTGCGGGACCGGCCCGCCGATGCACAGTTCGGCGACGGTGCTGCGCAGCAGCGTGTGGACGAACAGCAGGTCGACGCCTTCGGGCGCCGCCGCGGCGATCCGGTGCGGGGTGAGCGAGTCGAAGTGCGCGGAGTCGCCGGGCCGCAGGATGTGCTCGGTCTCCCCCAGCACCAGTCGCAACTGCCCGGTCAGCACGTGGATCCACTCCTCGCCCGGGTGCACCCGCACCAGGTCGTGTCCGCGCCGCGGGCCGTGCGGCACGTGCACCCGCAGCGCCTGCATCGCCCGGCCCGACCCGCCCGCCTGCCGGTAGGTCCAGCCGTCCGCCGTGACCGCCTCCGCCCGGTCGGTCCGGACGATCGGGTCCCGCTCCGGGGGCGTCTCGCCGAGCAGTTCCGAGACGGTGGTGCCGTAGATCCGGGCGAGCGCGAGCAGCGACGGCAGCGAGGGCTGGCGACCGCCGGTCTCCAGACGCGACAGGTGCGCGGGCGACAGCTCGGCGCGCCGCGCGGCGGCCTCCAGGGTCAGCCCGCTCCGTCGGCGCAGGTCACGGAGGCGGGAGGCGATCTGCGGCGGCAGTCCGCCGGTCTCGTCCTCGCGTGGGGAACTCACACGACGATTGAGCCAGAAACCTGCCTGTGAGGCAAAAATTTTGCCTCACAGGCAAAAGCGGGCCGGGTGGCGTCCGCTTCCCTCCGGCGGCCGGGCCCGCCGACGCGACCGGCGCGGCGAATCTCGGTGAATCTCGACGGATCGCGGCGGATCGCGGCGGATCGCGGCGGACGCTGCCGGCACAGCGGTGATCCTACGCGCTTCGCCCGATCCGGCGGTGTGCGGGCGGGAGCGGTGTGGAACACCCTCCGGGTGACCGATGTGGACGTGGACATCGCGGTGGTGGGCGCGGGCGCCGCGGGGCTGTCGCTGGCGCACCGGCTGGCCGGCGCCGCCGATCCGCGCGGCGCCGCCCCCACCGTGGCGGTGGTCGAGGCGCCCGACGACGGAGGGGTCCGCACCCCGCCGCGCACCTGGTGCTTCTGGGAGAGCGGGGCCGGCCCCTACGAGGCGGCGGTCCGGGCCTCCTGGGACCGGCTGCGCGTGCGCTGCCCTGACGGGCGCACCGCCGAGGTCCCGCTGGGCGCGGTGCGCTACAAGATGATCCGCTCCCCGGACTTCACCGAACTGGTGGAGCGCCGGCTGGCGCGTCCGCCCCGACTGCGCCGGCTGACCGCGACGGTCCACCGGGTGCGGGACGATCCGGCGGGCGGCGCCGTCGTCCACGGCACGGACCCGTCGGGCGCCCCGGTGCGGGTGCGGGCCCGCTGGGCCTTCGACTCCCGCCCTCCGCACCGGCTTCCCGCCGCGCGCACCACCCTGCTCCAGCACTTCCGCGGCTGGTTCGTGCGCTGCGCCGCAGACGCCTTCGACCCGTCCGCCGTGGAGCTGATGGACTTCCGCACCCCGCAGCCGGCGCGCGGTCTGTCCTTCGGCTACGTCCTGCCGCTGGGACGGCGGGAGGCGCTCGTGGAGTACACCGAGTTCTCCGCCGCGCCGCTGCGCCGGGAGGAGTACGAGCGGGCGCTGCGGCACTACACCGGGGAGGTGCTGGGGCTCGGCGAGACGACGGTGGTGGAGACCGAACAGGGCGTCATCCCCATGACGGACGCGGTCTTCCCGCGCCGCGCGGGGCGCCGCGTCTTCCGCATCGGCACGGCGGGCGGAGCCACCCGGCCCGCCACCGGCTACACCTTCGCCGCCGTCCAGCGGCAGAGCGACGCCATCGCCGACGCCTGGCGCCGCGGGCGCGTCCCGGTGCCGCCCCCGGCGCACGCCGCCCGGCACCGGGCGATGGACGCGGTGCTGCTGCGGGCCCTGGCCACCGGGCGGGTGTCGGGGGCGCGGTTCTTCGGCGACCTGTTCCTGCGCAACCCCGCCGACCGCCTGCTGCGGTTCCTCGACGGCCGCTCCCGGTGGTGGGAGGAGGTGGCCATCGGGTCGAGCACCCCCGTGTGGCCCATGCTGCG
This sequence comes from Streptomyces macrosporus, assembly GCF_039533145.1. NCBI lineage: Bacteria > Bacillati > Actinomycetota > Actinomycetes > Kitasatosporales > Streptomycetaceae > Streptomyces > Streptomyces macrosporus. Next base: position 178,038 of record NZ_BAAASZ010000023.1, on the reverse strand, counting down.
CTCGGCGGTGGAACTGCCCGTGCTGCGGCGGCGTGACGCCGTCGTTCCGAGGCCCTGACGGCCTTATGGTCGCCGTGTCCGGTCTCCTCGCCCCCTCCGTTTCCCGCCCCGCCCGCCTTCTTCGGGAGTACCCGCCATGTCCCTGCCGCGCCGCGGACGAACGACCCACCGCACGACCGCCCGGCGCGGGCGCGACCGCCGCGCCGTCGTCCTGCCCCCGGTGCCGGGACGGCCGTCGATCGCGGGGGGCGCTCCCCGGGTCGCCGTCGTCGGCGGGGGCATCGCGGGGCTGGCGGCGGCCACGGCGCTGGCCGAGCGGGGAGCGCGGGTCACCGTCCACGAGCGGGAGCCGTACCTGGGCGGCCGGCTGGCCGGCTGGCCGGTGACGCTGGCCGACGGGTCCGCGGCGACGATGAGCCGGGGCTTCCACGCCGTCTTCCGCCAGTACTACAACCTGCGCGGACTGCTGCGCCGGGTGGACGGCTCCCTGGGAATGCTCTCCGGGCTGCCGGACTATCCGCTGGAGCACGGTGACGGAGCGCGGGACGGCTTCGCGCGGGTGCCCCGCACCCCGCCGTGGAACGCGCTCGGCTTCGCCCTCCTCAGCCCCACGTTCACCTGGTCGGGGCTGCTGCGCATGGCCCCGGCGGCGGCCCTCCCGCTGCTGGACGTGCGGGTGCCGGAGGTGTTCGAACGGCTCGACGGCATCAGCGCCGCGGACTTCCTCGACCGCGTCCGCTTCCCCGCCGCCGCCCGGCACCTGGCGTTCCGGGTGTTCTCCCGCAGCTTCTTCGCCGACCCGCACGAGCTGTCGGCGGCCGAGCTGGCGCTGATGTTCCACATCTACTTCCTCGGCTCCGCCGAGGGCCTGCTCTTCGACGTGGTGAACGAGCCGTTCCCGACCGCCCTGTGGGAGCCGCTGGAGAAGTACCTGCGCGGCCACGGCGCCGAGTTCCGCACCGGCACCGCCGTGGAGTCGGTCTCCCCCACCGCCTCGGGAACGTACGCGGTGCGGTCGGCGGACGGCGCGGTCGGGCGGTTCGACGCGGTGGTCCTGGCCCTGGACACCGCCGGTCTGCGGCACGTGGTGGCCGGCTCCCCGCGGCTGGGCGACACCGCCTGGCGGGAGCGGGTCCGACGGCTGCGCACCGCCCCGCCGTTCCTGGTGTCGCGGCTGTGGCTGGACCGTCCGGTCCGCCCGGAGCGGCCCGGATTCCTGGGCACCAGCGGCTACGGCCCGCTGGACAACGTCAGCGTGCTGGAGCGGTGGGAGGGCGAGGCGGCCCGGTGGGCGCGGCGCACCGGGGGCTCGGTGGTGGAGCTGCACGCGTACGCCGTCCCGCCCGGCGCCGACCGCGCCGCCGTCCGGGAGCGGCTGCTCGCCGAGCTGCGCCGGCTGTGGCCGGAGACGCGCCGGGCGCGCGTGGTGGACGCGGTGCACGAGTGGCGCGCGGACTGCCCGCTGTTCGCGGTGGGCTCCTTCGGCGAACGTCCGCCGGTGCGCACCCCCGACCCGGGCGTGGTGCTCGCCGGGGACTGCGTCCGGGTGGACCTGCCGGTGGCGCTGATGGAACGGGCGGCCACCACCGGCTTCCTGGCGGCGAACGCGCTCCTGGCGCGCTGGGGGGTGCGGGGACAGACGCTGTGGACGGTGCCCCTGGCGGGTCGGTCGGCGGTGCTGAGGGCGCTGGCGGCGTCCGCCCGGTGAGCCGGCCGGGGTGTGTGCGGGGACGTCAGCCGGGGAAGCGGCCCGTGCCGCGCAGGTGCCGGCGCCGTTCGGCGTAGGCGAGGTCGTCGCGCCACAGGCGTGCGGCCGTACGGCGCACCAGCGGGCGCAGCAGCGGGGCCGCCGCCCGGGCCAGGGCGAAGCCGGGCCGGTCGGAGGTGGCGAGGATCGCCTCGGTCACCGCGGTGCGGGGCCTCCCCCGGTCGTCCGTGCCCAGCGGGGTGGCGTGGGTCTCCACCACCGAGCCCGTGCCCTCCCCCTCGACGATGCGCATCACCACGGTGCGCGGTTCGGGGGAGGTGAAGACGGCGCGCACCGGGACCGCGCCGCGCGGGCCGACCTTGAAGGTGACGCGGACGACGAAGCGGTCCTCCTCCGGGCCGGCCGGGTCCGCGCCCGCGCTCGGGGCCTGGACCACCGTCAGGTCGGAGAAGGAGTACGGGTGGAACCAGGCGCCGTGCCAGGGGTCGAGGCGGTTGGCGACGACGTCCTCCGGCTCGCAGACGCCCGCGGTCTCGGTGACCGCCACCAGCGAGGCGGCCCGCGGCGGACGGTCCGGGAGCACCGGCCGGTCCAGCGGTTCCTCGCCGCCGGCCGCGTCGAGCCGGACCCAGGCCAGGACCCCGTCGTCGTGGGCGGGGAAGGGCTCCCAGCCGGCGGTGCCGCGGCCGTCCAGGGCCAGACCGTGCCAGTGGCAGACCAGACGGCCGCGGCACACGGGGCTCTCGCGCAGGGGCGCCCCCAGGTGGGGGCAGGCGCCGGGCCCGGCCACCAGGCGTCCGGTCGCGTCGCGCCAGGCGACCACCTCCGTGCCGGCGACGGTGCGTCCGAAGGGGCGGCCCGGGCGGATCCGCTCCGACGGGCCCAGGACGTACCAGTTGCCCGAGGGCCGGGCGGCGGCCCGTTTCAGCGCGGCGGCGATGACGGCCGGGGACGCCTCGCGCCAGGTCGGCCGCTGCCTCGCCCAGTCGACCGGGGACGCCAGGCGCAGGGGCAGGCCGCGCCGGGGGAGACGGAGGGCGGGGCGCCGGTTCTCCGGCCGGGCGCTTCGGGGCGTGTCGGACGTCATGGCAGGGCGTTCCTCCCAGGGACCGGGCGGGCCGCGGCGGGCGCGGGCCGCCCGGGGGCGATGCGGCGGCGCAGCCGGGCGGCGGTGAGGCGGGCCAGGCCGTCCAGGGCGACGGCGGCGCGGCGGCGGACCGGCACGGCGACCCGGCGGTGCAGCACGGCGTAGCCGGCGGCCTCGATCCGTTCCAGGATGCCGCCGTAGAGGACGAACGCCGTGCGGATGCAGGGCCGGGCGACGGGGTCGAGCAGGGCGATGCCGGGACGGGCGTCGCGGTAGACCGAGTGGGTGTGCTCGGCGACCTCGCGCAGGGCCGCGCGCACCCGGGGGTGGCCGCGGCGCGTGTCGCGGCACCAGCGCAGCAGGTCGCGGTCGACGCGGTGCCGGTCGAGGACCTCGGCGGGGAGGTAGACCCGGCCCCGGTCCAGGTCCTCGCCCACGTCGCGCAGGAAGTTGGTGAGCTGGAAGGCGACGCCCAGGGCCGCGGCGTGGGGTTCGGCCTCCTCGCGCGGGCCCACGGTGCCCAGCACGGGCAGCATCTGGAGTCCGATGACGGCGGCCGAGCCGTGCATGTAGGCGTACAGGTCCGCGTAGCGGGGGTAGTCCGTGACGTCCAGGTCCATCCGCATGGACGCCATGAAGTCGTGGAACAGCCGGTGGTCGATGCGGTGGACCGAGGCGGTGTGCGCGAGGGCGCGGAGCACGGGGGCGGGGGTGTCGGCGCGCGGTCCGGCGCGCAGCGCCTCCGCCAGGTCCTCCTCCAGCGCGGCCAGGGCGCGGGCGCGTTCCTCGACGGTCCGCGCGCCGCCCGTGTCGTCGACGATCTCGTCCGCCCACCGCGCGAAGCCGTACAGGGCGTGCACGGCGGGGCGGCGGGCGGGCGGCAGGAGACGGGTGGCCAGGAAGTAGGTCCTGCCGTGGCGGGCGTTGAGCGCGCGGCAGACGGCGTACGCCCGGCGCAGCCGCGGATCGGTCACGCCCGCGGCGTCCAACTCCCGGGCGGTCACGGCCGTTCCTCGCCGGCGGCGGGGACGGTGGGCGCGGGACGTCCGGCGCGGCGGGCGGGCCGGGGCGGGCCGACGATGCGCCAGGCGGCCAGCTTGCCGGAGATCAGCACGGTGGGCACGCCGACGCCCGGGGTGGTGCCGCAGCCGGCCAGGACGGCGTTGTCCACGCCCCGCACCAGGTTCCGCGGCCGGAAGGGGCCGGTCTGCCGGAGGGTGTGGGCGACGGAGAAGGGGGTGCCGGCGGCGTGCCCCTGGGCGGCCCAGTCCTCGGGGGTGACCAGGCGTTCCACCTCGATGTCCCGCCCCAGCCCGGTCAGGCCCCGGCGTTCCAGTTCGGCCACGACGCGGTCCCGGTAGCCGGGTGCCACCTCGGGCCAGGGCAGCGGACCGGTGGTGGTGTTGGGGCAGGGCGCCAGGACGTAGTGGAGGTGGCGTCCGGGCGGGGCCAGGGTGGGGTCCGTGGCCGTGGGGCGGGAGACCAGCAGGGACGGGTCGCTCATCAGCCGTCCGGTGCGGGTCAGCTCGGTGAAGGTGCTCCGCCAGGCGTCGCCGAAGAAGAGGGTGTGGTGGGCCAGTTGGGGCCAGGTGCGCCGGGTGCCGACGTGGAGCACCACCGCCGAGGGCGAGTGCCGCAGCGGCACCGGCCGGCGGGGGGCGCGGCCCAGCAGGCGGTAGGCGACGGGGAGGTCGGGGGTGAGGACGACCGCGTCGCAGGGGATGCGGCGGCCGTCGCGGGTGTGCACGGCGACGGCCCGGCCGGCCCGCTTCTCCAGGCGTGTCGCCTCGCACCCGTAGAGCAGCTCGCCTCCCGCGTCGCGGGCCGCGGCGGCCAGGGCGGTGGGCAGGGCGTGCATGCCGCCGCGGGGGAACCAGACGCCGGCGACCGTGTCCATGTAGGCGATGACGGCGTAGGCGGCCAGGGCCCGGGCGGGCGGCACTCCGGCGTAGAGGGCCTGGAAGGTGAAGACCCGGCGCAGGCGTTCGTCGGTCAGGAACCGTCTCACCTGTCCTTCCAGCCGTCCGAAGCCGCCGAGGGCCGCCAGCCGGGCGAGGTCGGGGTGGAGCAGTTGGAGGGGGTGGTCGATGTTGCTGTCGATGAAGCGCCGCATCTGCGCGTGGTACAGGCGCTCCAGCCAGTGCCGCAGCCGCAGGTAGCCCGCCGCCTCGGCCGGCCCGGCGAAACGCCGTACCTCCTCCTCCATCGCCCCGGCGTCGGTGTGCACCTCCAGGTGGGAGCCGTCGGCGAAGTGGGCGCGGTAGGCGGGGTGCAGGGGCAGCAGCTCCAGCCGCTTGTCGACGGACTCGCCCACGGCGGCCAACGCCTCGTCGATCAGGTGGGGCATGGTCAGGACGGTCGGGCCGGTGTCGATGCGGTAGCCGCCGGCGTCGAGGCGTCCGGCCCGGCCGCCGGGCGCGGTCTCCCGCTCGACGACCGTCACCCGGCGTCCGGCGCCGAGCAGGTGGAGGGCCGCGGAGAGCCCGGACAGACCGGCGCCGACGACCACGACGTGGTCCGTGCGCCCGCCGACGGCCCTCACCTCGCCTCCGTTCCCGGCGCCGGGAACGCCTCGCCGTCCGTCCCCGCCGCCGCCCGGACCATGGCGGTCAGCCGGCGGGCGACGACCGGGTCGTCGCAGACGCGGTACAGGCGGCGCACGGCGATCTCGCCGAGCCGTTCGATCCGCTCCTCCACGGCGGCGCGCACCCCCAGTCGGGTCAGGACGTCCCGGAAGCGGGCGAGCCGTTCGGGGGTGAGGGTGGGATCGCCCAGGCTCTCGCGCAGGACCGCGCGGGCCTCCTCGTCGCCGAGCGCCTCGGCACGGGCCAGGGCGAGGGCCACCAGGTAGGTCGTCTTGCCCTGGCGCACGTCGTCGCCCGCGGGCTTGCCCGTCCGCCGCGGGTCGCCGAAGACGCCGAGGAGGTCGTCCCGCAGTTGGAAGGCGAGTCCCGCGTTGTGCCCCGCGAAGCGCAGCGCGCCGACGAGTTCGTCGTCGGCCCCTTTGAGGACCGCTCCCAGGTGGAGGGGGCGCTCGACCGTGTAGAGGGCGCTCTTGAGGTAGGCCACGCGCAGGGCCGTGGCCGCCGAGGGCCTGCCCGTGGCCTGGGTGTGCAGGTCGAGGAACTGGCCGGCCACCATCTCGGTGCGCATCGCCCGCCACGGTCCCTGGGCCCTGCGGCGGGCCGGGCCGTCCGGAAGGGCCTCGGCGAACAGGTCGTCGGCCCAGGCCAGGGCGAGGTCGCCGGCGAGCGTGGCCACCGACGTCCCGTACCTCTCGGGGTTGCCGAGCATGCCGTCCCGCCGGTGGCGGTGGGCGAAGTCGACGTGGAGGGCCGGGTGGCCGCGGCGCAGCGCGGAGTCGTCCATCACGTCGTCGTGGATCAGGGCGCAGGTCTGGAGCAGTTCCAGGGCCGCGGCGATCCGCAGGGCGGTGGCCGCGTCCTCGTCGTGGGGGGCGCCTCCGGCGGCCCGCCAGCCCCACCACAGGAAGGAGGCGCGCATCCGCTTGCCTCCGCGGAGGGCGAACGTCGAGACGGCGGCGGCGAGTTCCGCGCGGAAGACGTCGTCGACGCCCTCGGCCTCCTCGCACCGCTCGGCCACGTAGCGCCGCAGGACCTCCTCCACCCGGGGGCGGATCTCCTGGTCGCCGTGGTCGCCTTCCCGGGACCCCTCCCCCGGCGCGGACCGGTCCGGTCCGGGCGGGGGGTCGTGGGCGCGGCGGGGGGCGCCCGGCTCGATCGTGGCCATCGGATGCCTCACGCGGCGTTCCACCTCGTGTGGCGGAGGCCGGTGGGGGGCGGCGCCGGCAGGGCCGCGGACGGTTTACGGCTGACGAGCATCGTGGCCCTTCCTCGTCACCTTCGGGATCGCCGTCGGGGTTTCGGCCGGGGGACGGTCGCGGGCGGGTGCCCTCCTTGCAGTGGCCGGAAACCTCCGCGATCCTCTACGGGAACTCGTATGAAATTGTGCATATAGGGCATCCCGTCGCCGGGAGGCCACGGTGTGACGCCCGGCCGCGTGCCGCCATCTCCACCCGATCGCCTCAGGGCCCGCGGCGGCCCCGGACGGCGTGACGGTCGTGCCTACCGCGGCGGGGCCGTGGTGCCGCGGACCTCCAGGACCGGGGTCGACAGGTGGACCTCGGCGGGGCGCCCCGGGTCGGCGATGCGCTCCAGCAGGGAGCGCGCGGCCTGGTGGCCGACGTCGTAGCCGGCGTTGTCGACGGTGGTGAGCCACAGGTGGCGCAGACGCGCGAGGTAGGTGTTGTCGTGGCCGACGAGGGAGAGGTCGCGGGGGACCTCGAAGCCGAGCTCCGCGGCGGCGGTCAGCGCGCCCACGCAGGCGATGTCGTTGTACGCGAAGATCGCGGTGGGACGCTCCCGCCCGCCCAGCAGCCGCACGGCGGCCCGGTAGCCGCCCTCCTCGGTGCCGTCGCTCGGCTCCACCCGCACGGCGTCCGCGAGGCCGTGCGCGCGCATCGCCTCCTCGTAGCCGCCGCGGCGCAGCTCCCCGGCCAGCCCGCGGCCGCCGATGTGCGCGACGGAGCGGTGACCGAGGTCGATGAGGTGCTCGGTGGCCGTCCGGGCGCCGAGCCCGTCGTCGCCCGCGGCGATGTCCACCCGGGGCAGGGCCGGTTCACGGGCGCCCGCCACGACGGTGGGGGTCCGGTCCGCCACCTCGGCCAGGGCGGAGGGGTCCGGGAGGGTGCCGACGGCGACGATGCCGTCGACCCGCAGGTCCACGAAGGTGCGGGTGAGGTCCTCGCCGATGCGGCGGCTGAGGTAGCCGTCGCCCAGCAGGACGTGGAGGCCGTTGGCGCGCAGCATGGTGGTCAGGCCGTCGAGGAGTTCCACGAACCAGGGGTTGCGCAGGTCGTTGAGGAGCACCCCGACCGTGCGGGTGCGCCGTTCGCTGAGGCTGCGCGCGGCGACGTTGGGGCGGTAGCCCAGCTCCTTCATGGCGCGCAGGACGGCCCGCCGCTTCTCGGGCCGCACCTGCGGGGAGCCGCGCAGCACCAGGGAGACCAGGGACTTCGACACCCCCGCGCGCTCGGCGACGCTGCGGATCGTCGGCGGCCTGGAGGGCTCCGCCGGGCGGTCGACCGCGTCAGGCATCTTCCGTACCGCTCTCCGAGCCGCTCCCCGAACCGTTCTCTGGACCGTTCCACGGGCTGCACAGCATGGCCGTCAGCTTGTCATAGGGGTATTGACACGCGTCAAGCGCGGAGATCACAGTTGTGGACGTCGTTTGGACCGGTCCAAAAACGGTCCCCGGAAGAGGAACGGAAACACCATGGGCAGAGCGGTGACCGGCGTCGCGGTGGTCGGGTTCGGCTGGATGGGACGCGCCCACACCCAGGCCTACGCCCGGCTGGGACATCACTTCCCCGAGCTCGGGGTGCGCCCGGAACTGGTCGCGGTCGCGGACGAGGTCCCCGGCCGGGCGGAGGAGGCCGCCGAGCGGTACGGATTCGCCACCGCCGTCCGCGACTGGCGCGAGGTGGCCGCCGATCCGCGGGTGCACGTGGTGAGCATCACCGCCCCGAACTTCCTCCACCGCGAGATCGGTGTCGCCATGGCGCGGGCCGGCAAGCACATCTGGATCGAGAAGCCCGTCGGGCTGACCACCGACGACGCACAGGCGGTCGCCGACGCCGTCGCCGAGGCCGGGCTCCAGAGCGCGGTCGGCTTCAACTACCGCCACGCGCCCGCCGTCTCGGCCGCCCGCGAGATGATCGCCGCCGGCGAGCTGGGCACCGTCACCCATGTGCGCATCCGCCTGTTCAGCGACTACGCCGCGCACCCGGAGTCCGCGCTGACCTGGCGGTACGAGCGCGAGCGCGGCGGCAGCGGCGTCCTGGGCGACCTGGCCTCGCACGGGGTGGACCTGGCCCGTCACCTGGTGGGCGAGATCGAGTCGCTCACCGCCGACACCGCGATCTTCCTGACCCAGCGGGCCCGCCCCACCGGTGCCACCTCCGGCCACGCCCGCGCCGGCGGCGGGGAGATGGGACCGGTGGAGAACGAGGACTACGTCTCCTGCCTGCTGCGCTTCTCCCCCACGGGAGGCGCCCTCACCGGCGCGCGGGGCGTCCTGGAGGCCAGCCGGGTCTCCGTCGGCGAACAGAACAACTACGGCTTCGAGATCCACGGCACCAAGGGCGCGGTGTTCTGGGACTTCCGCCGCATGAACGAACTGGGCGTCAGCACGGGCGGCGCCTACCAGGACCAGTCCGTCAGCACCGTCTACGTCGGCCCGGGCCACGGGCTCTACGCCGCGTTCCAACCCGGCTCGGCCGTCGCCATGGGCTACGACGACCTGAAGGTCATCGAGGCGTACCACTTCCTGCGGTCCGTCGCCGAGGGCACCCCGCACGGCGCCACCCTGGCGGACGCCGTCCACAGCGCCGCCGCCCTGGACGCCATGGCCCGCTCGGCCGAGACCGGCTCCTGGGTCTCCCCCGACACCGGGCGCTGACCGCGCGGGCGGGCCGGGGCCTCACCACTGGTGCAGACCCCGCCCCGCCAGGGTCAGGAACGCCTCGCCGACCGCCTCCGAGAGGGTGGGGTGGGCGTGAATGTGGCGGGCCACGTCGGCCGGCTCGGCGTCCCAGCCGACGACGAGCTGCCCTTCCGCGATCATCTCCGAGACGTTGGGACCCACCAGGTGCACGCCCAGCACCGGGCCGGACGGCTCGGCGACGATCTTCACCATGCCGCCCTGCCCGTGCACCATGCCCTTGGCGACGGCGGTCAGCGGCACCGTGTTGGTCACCGGGTCGACGCCGCGGGCGCGGGCCTGCTCCTCCGTCAGGCCCACCGAGGCGGTCTGCGGGCCGGAGTACGTCACGCGCGGGACGGCCGCGTGGTCCAGGACGGGCGTGGCCAGGCCCGCCAGCGTCTCGGCGACGAGCAGCCCCTCGGCGAAGGAGGCGTGCGCCAGTCCGGGCGACGGCGGCGGCAGCAGGTCGCCGACGACGTGGACGCCGGGGACGGCGGTCTCCAACCGCGACCAGTCGGCCGGGGCGACGAAGCCGCGCTCGTCCGTGGCGAGTCCGGCGGCGGCGAGGTTCAGCCCGTCGGTGACCGGAACACGGCCGACCGCGACCAGCAGCCGCTCCGCCTCCCGGGTCACGGTTTCGCCGCGCGCGGTGCGGACGGTGGCGCGCACTCCCCCGTGGCGCACGCCGGCGTCCAGCAGTCGGGCGCCCGTCAGCACCTCGATGCCGCGCTTCCGCAACCCCCGGGCCAGGTGGCGGCCGACATCGGCGTCCTCCAGGGGAAGCAGCCGGTCGGCCGCCTCCACGACGGTGACCTCGGCGCCGAGGGAACGGTGGAGGGAGGCGTACTCCACCCCGATGGCGCCTCCGCCCAGCACCAGGACCGAGCCGGGCGGGCCGGGCGCGAACAGGGCCTCGTCGCTGGTCACGATCCGCTCGCCGTCGGGTTCCAGACCCGGGAGCGTCCGGGGCCTGGAGCCCGTGGCCAGGACGACGCCCCGGCGCGCGGTGAACTCCTCGCTCCCCACTCGAACGGTGCGCGCCCCGGTCAGTTCGGCGCTGCCGCGCGCCACGCGCACGCCGGCACGGGACAGGTGGCCCTCCACGCCCCGGTGGTTGCGGGAGACGATGTCGTCGCGGGTCGCCGTCAGCGCGGCCCAGTCGACGGATTCCACGGTGGCCTTCACGCCCCACCGTTCGCGGGCCTCGGCGATGCCGTCCACCAGTTCGGCCGCGTGGAGCATCGCCTTGCTGGGGACGCAGCCGCGGTGCAGGCACGTGCCGCCGACCAGGCCGCGTTCGGCGAGGACGGTGTCGAGTCCGAGGGCGGCGGCGCGCAGGGCGGTGCTGTAGCCGCCCGTGCCGCCGCCGATGACGATCACGTCCGTCTCGTTCATGCCCCGACTCTCCACCCCCGGAAGGCGTGACGTCCAAGGCAATAATCTTGCGGGGGTCATGAACTTCCTTCATGGCCGCAGGGTGCCGTGGGGGCGTTCCGGGGAGGGTGGCCGTGAGTCTCCGTCAGATGGAGTACTTCCTCACCGTGGTGGAGGAGTCCTCCTTCACCCGCGCCGCCGAGTTGCTGCACGTCACGCAGTCGGCGCTCTCGCACCAGATCAGGGCGCTGGAACGGGAGGTCGGCGGCCCCCTGCTGGAGCGGCTGCCGCGCGGGGTGCGGCCGACGCCGATGGGCCGGGCCTTCCTGCCGCACGCCGAACGCGCCGTCCGCAGCGCCGCGCAGGCCCGCCGGGCGGCACGGGCCGCGGCCGGCGCGGAGGGCGGGGAGTTGCACGTGGCCACCGTGCACGCGATCGCCGTCGGGCTGCTGCCGGAGGTCTTCGCCCGCTGGGGCCGCGAGCACGGCGGCGTGCGGCTCGTCCTGCACGAGTACGCCACCGTCGAGGAGTTGCGCGACCGCTTGGAGCGCGGCGTCGCCGACCTGGCCGTCGGCTATCGGCCCGAGGCGTGGCCGGGGCCGGTGGTGGACGTGGGCGAGGAGGAGATCGTCGTGGTCCTGCCCCACGACGACCCGCTGGCCGGACGCGAGACCGTGGCACTGACCGAACTCGCCGGGCGGCCGTGGGTGCGCTGCGCGATGGAACCCGTGGTCGACGGCCGGCTCCTGCTGGACGTCGCCTGCGAGCGGGCCGGGTTCGTCCCCCGCACGGTGGTGCGCACCGAGCACACCTCGACCGCGGTCCGGATGGCCGCGGTGGGCACGGGCATCACGCTGGTCCCCTCCCACGTCACCACGGGTGTGGAGTGCGTCACCGCGCGCCTGGCCCCGCCCTGGCGCCGCGCGGTGACGGTGTTCTCCCGCGTCCCCCTCACGGGCGCGGCGGCGGTCTTCGTCGACCTGGTGCGGCGGCGGTCCGGGGCGCCGGCTCCGGGCCCGTGCGCGGTGTGAGGGCGGCGACCGCGCCTCCGCCCCCGGCTGCTAGCGTCCGCGACCATGGACGACGTGTACGTGGGCAACGCGGGCAAGGACGCGGCACTGGACCGGGGCTGGCTCCTCGGGCACTTCAAGGACCCCGACGACCCCCGGCACAGCGAGGACGTGGAGATCAAGTGGGGCGTCCATCCGCGCGGCGACCGGCGGGCGCGGTGGGTGCGCGGCGAGCGGCGGACGGCCCTGCTGGTCCTGATCAGCGGCCGCTTCCGGATGGAGTTCCCCGGCCACGACGTCGTGCTGGAGCGGCAGGGCGACTACGTGGTGTGGGGCCGCGGCGTCGACCACTCCTGGTACGCGGAGGAGGAGTCGGTGGTCCTGACGGTCCGGTGGCCGTCCGTCCCCGGCTACGCGGTGCCGCTCGGGGACGGGGAGCCGCGGCCGTCCTGACCGGAGACCCCGGCGGGCGGGGCGGCCGTCAGGCGGTCGAGGTCGAGCGGGCGACCTGGGCGTCCAGGGCGGCGCACAGCCAGTCGTGGGCGGTGCCGGGGTTCGGTTCCGGCACGCCGGACGGCGGGGTGGTCAGCTCGGTGGTGAGCTGCCAGTAGCGGTCGATGCGGGGGTCCGCGGCGAGCTGTTCGGCGAGCCGGCGGCGGAAGGCGGGGGTGTCGCGCGTGCCGCGCGAGCGCGCGTAGACGGAGACGAAGCAGTCGAGCGCCTCCCCCTGGCGCGGTGCCCGCCGCGCCCGCATCTCCGCCGCCGCCAGCGCGTAGGCCTCGGTGAGGCCCTCGTAGAGCACGGCCGGACGGTAGCCCTCGCCGGGCCGGTGCGCCGCGGGTTGGCCCCTGTCGGAGTCCCCCGAGCAGGGGGTGGAGACGAGGGCGTGCAACCGGGCGAAGGCCAGCACCTGGGCCGGGGTCGGGTCCGCGGGCGGCTGTGGGACGGTCTGTTCGAGGATCGCGGAGACCAGCCGGGCCGGGAGCCGCGGGGGCAGCCAGCGCCTCCAGAACCGTGCCGGCGCGGCCGTGCTGGGCGGGATGGTCACGGATCCGATCAGGAGCAGCCGGTCGGCCCGCTCCTCGGGGGCACAGTCCCGCAGCAGGTGGAGGGCGGCCTCCCGCCAGCGCAGGGCGGTCAGTTGCGAGCCGACCTCCCGCAGCCGCTCCGCGACGACGTCCTCCAGCGCGCCCTCCTTCTCCAGGACCCGGCCCACCTCCGGGACCGGCAGGTCGAGCGTGCGCAGCGAGCGGATCAGGCGGAGCCGGTCGAGCGCCTCGGGCCCGTACCGGCGGTGGCCCCCGGCGCTGCGGACGGTCTCGGGCAGCAGCCCGCGGTCGGAGTAGAAGCGGACGGTCTTGACGGTGACGCCCGCCCGCTCGGCGAGTTCCCCGATGCTCCACGTGCCGTCAGGTGACAAGGCTTGAACCTCCCTCAGGGGGAGTTCCTACCGTACCGGGGACCGCGGACGGTCCACCCGGCCGGCCGCGTCGACCGACGTGTGCGAGGAGGCGTTCATGACCGCGTTCGTTCTGGTGGCAGGGGGCCATGCCGGCGGCTGGGTGTGGGACGAGGTGGTCGCCCGGCTGTGGCGGTCGGGGGCCGAGGCCTACCCGGCGACGCTCACCGGCCTGGGCGACCGCCGGCACCTGGCGGGCCCCGACACGGACCTGGAGACACACATCGAGGACCTGGTCCAGCTGATCGACCACGTGGCCGCGCCGGAGGTGGTGCTGGTCGGCCACTGCTACGGCATCTATCCGGTCGTGGGCGCCGCCGACCGGCGCCCGGAACGGGTCTCCCGGGTCGTGTACCTGGACTCGCCCCTGCCGCAGGACGGCCACTCGATGCTCGACCAGGTGAGGGCGGAGATGACGGACCAGGAGACCCGCGAGCGGTTGCTGGGCCAGGTCGAGCGGGCCGAGGAGGGATGGCGGATTCCCCCGCCGTCGCCGGCGGAGTGGCGCCGGTGGGGCAATCTCGTCGGCGTGTCCGAGGACGCGTTCGCCCGGTTGGCCCGCCTCGCCGCGCCCCATCCGCTGGCCACCCAGACCCAGCCGCTCGGGCTGTCGGGAGCGGTCGACGAACTGCCGCTGTCCGGGATCTTCTGCACCGCCGGCGGCGGGACGACCATCGCCATGGTCGAGGCCCTGGTGGCGACGGGGAACCCGCGCTTCCAGGCGCTCGCCGAGCCCCGCGCCGGGTTCTTCGAGCTGGACACCGGGCACTGGCCGATGCTCTCCGCGCCCGACGAGCTGGTCGAGGTGCTGTTCCGGGCCGCCGCGGGAGAAGGGCACCGGCTGGCCGCCGACCGCCGGGTTCCGTCCGGCGGGTGACGCCCGGGCCGTCGGAACGCGGGCCGTGCTCCCGGCTCAGTCCCGGCCGGGAGCACGGCCCAGCGGGCTGTCGTCGAGGCGGGCGAGCAGATCGGCGGGGTTCTCGTACACCTCCGCGGCGCCCGCCTCCAGCAGCTCCTGCCGGGTCAGCCCGCCGGAGAGCACGCCCAGGCAGGGCACGCCCGCCCGCTCGCACGCGGCCACGTCCCACACGGTGTCGCCCACGAAGACGGCCCTGTCCGGGGGGACGTCCGCGTGGGCGAGCGCGGAGGTCACGAGGTCGGGCGCCGGTTTGCTGGCCTCCACGTCGTCGGAGCTGGTCGCGGCGGCCACCGCCTCGTCCGCGCCCACCGCCCGCCGCATCGCCTCCAGTTCGTCGCCGTGCGCCGAGCTGGCCAGCACGACCGTCCAGCCGCGGTCGGCACAGGCCCGCAGCAGGTCGGCGGCGCCGTCCAGCGGGGCCAGGCGCGGCCAGTACTCCGCGTACAAGGTCCGGTGGGCGGCGCTGACGGACGCGGCCTCCTCCGGGTCGTGGTCCTCGCCGAGGAACCGCTTGAGGAGTTGGTCGCTGCCCATGCCGATCGTCCGGTGGATCCGGGACATGGGCACCCGGCGTCCGGACTGCCGCAGCGCCTCCCACCAGGCCACGGTGTGGAGGTAGGTGGTGTCCACCAGGGTGCCGTCCACGTCGAAGATCGCGGCCCCTCGCGTCCCGTCACGGCTCATCCGCAGTCCTTCCGCCGGTGTGCTCCCCGTTCGTGCTTCCCGGGTACCCGGCGGTTCCACGGCCATGGGCGCCCGGGTCACCCGTCCGCCGCACGGGCGATCCGCCGGGCGAGGACACGGGAGTACTCGACCAGCTCGGGCGGGCCCTCGACGGTGTAGGGCACCCCGACCATGGCGAGCGTGATGGCGAGCCACTCCCAGGAGTCGGCGGCCGTGACGTACCGGCAGGTGCGCTCGTCGAGCGCCTCCAGCGAGCCGGTCTCCGCCATCAGCCGCTCGGAGACGACCTCCACGGGCGCGTCGAAGCGCACCACGCCCCGGTGCCGGGTGATGGGCAGTCGGGCGGACGCCCGGACGAAGCCCACCGCGCCGTCCGCCGGCAGCTCGCGCGGGGCGAAGGTGGTGCCCGGCACGGTCGGATCGGTGATCCGGTCGATGCGGAAGGTGCGCCAGTCCCGGCGGTCCAGGTCCCAGCCGAGCAGGTACCAGCGCCTGCCCAGCAGCACCTGACGGTAGGGCTCGACCCGGCGCTCGCTGCGCTCGCCCGCCCGGCTGGTGTACGTGAACCGCACGTCCTGGCGGGCGTGCGCGGCCGCGCCCAGCAGGTGGAGGGTGCGCAGGTCCGGCGAGGGCACGGTCCGGGAGACGACCTCGGTGGAGGCCAGCACCGCCTCCATCCGGTGGCGCAGCCGGGAGGGGAGGACCTGCTCCAGCTTGCGCAGGGCGGCCTCCGCCGCGCCGGCGGCGTCCTCGGTCCGCGCCGACGCGGCGAGCCGCAGGCCCACCACGACGGCGACCGCCTCCTCGTCGGTGAGCAGCAGCGGCGGCATGGCCCGGCCCGCCACGAGCCGGTAGCCGCCGCCCGGTCCGGGCGAGGAGACCACCGGGTACCCCAGGTCCCGCAGGCGGTCGACGTCCCGCCGCAGGGTGCGCGGCGAGGTGCCCAGCCGGGCGACCAACTCGGCGCCCGGCCAGGCGCGTCCGGTCTGGAGCAGGGAGAGCAGCTCCAGCATCCGTCCGCTCGGTCCGCCCGTCCCGCCCGTCGTCTCGCCCATGCCTCCGAGCCTGCCAGGGAATGCGGCCGGAATCCGACCGCGTCCCCTCCTAGCGTCGGCGGCATGGCACAGGACCACATCCGCGTCACCGGAGCCCGCGAGCACAATCTCAGGGGCGTCACCGTCGAGATCCCCAAGCGCCGGCTGACGGTCGTCACCGGCGTGTCCGGGTCGGGCAAGTCGTCGCTGGTGTTCGACACCGTCGCCGCCGAGTCGCAGCGGCAGCTCAACGAGACCTTCACCTCCTTCGTGCGCAACCGGCTGCCCCGCTACGGCCGGCCCGACGTGGACTCCATCGAGAACCTGTCGGCCGCGATCGTGGTGGACCAGAGGCGGCTGAGCGGCGGAGCGCGCTCCACCGTCGGCACCATCACCGACATCCACGCCCTGATGCGGCTGCTGTGGTCGCGGGCGGGCCGGCCGGCCGTGGGCCCCTCCAACGCGCTCTCCTTCAACGACCCGCAGGGCATGTGCCCCGGGTGCTCGGGCCTGGGCACGGTGCGCGGCGTCGACCTGGACGAGCTCCTCGACCGCCGCCTCTCCCTCAACGAGGGCGCCATCCGCTTCCCGACCTTCCACGTCGGCGGGTGGATGTGGCGCACCTACGCCGACTCCGGACTGTTCGACAACGACAAGCCGCTGGCCGACTACACCCCCGAGGAGTGGCACGCGCTCCTCCACGGCGCCGACGCGACCGTGCGCCTGACCGGCCAGGGCGGGACGGTGCCGACGAAGTACGAGGGGCTGCTGGAGCGCTTCACCCGGATCTGGCTGCCCAAGGACGCCGCGTCGCTCAAGGGGCGCACCCGGGAGGCGTTCGAGCGGGTGGTCACCGAGCGGGTCTGCCCGACGTGCGACGGCGCCCGGCTCTCCCCCAGGGCCCTCTCCTGCCGGCTGGGCGGACGCACCATCGCCGAGTGCGCGGCGATGGAGGCCGAGGAGCTGGCGGAGTTCCTGCGCGGTCTGGAGGTGTCCGACGGCGCGCCGGTGGTCGCCTCGCTGCTCGCCCAGGTGGAGCGGCTGGTCGCGATCGGGCTGGGCTACCTCACCCTGGACCGGCCCACCTCGACGCTGTCCGGCGGGGAGTCCCAGCGGGTGAGGATGGTCCGCCACCTGGGCAGCGCCCTGACCGACATGACGTACATCCTGGACGAGCCCAGCGTCGGCCTGCACCCGGCGGACGTGGACCGGCTCGTCGACATGCTGCGCGAGCTGCGGGACAAGGGGAACACCGTCGTGGTCGTCGAGCACGACCCGGACGTGATCGCCGCCGCCGACCACGTCGTCGACATGGGTCCCGGAGCCGGCGAGGACGGCGGCGAGGTCGTCCACCAGGGCGACGTGGCCGGGCTGGCCGCCTCCGGCACCCTCACCGGCCGGTGCCTGGGGAACCGGCTCCGGCTCGGGGCCGCGCCCCGCGAGCCGAAGGGTTTCGCGGAGATCCGCGGTGCCGTCCGGAACAACCTGCGGGGCGTGGACGCGGACTTCCCCCACGGCGTGCTGACGGTGGTGACCGGGGTCGCCGGGTCGGGCAAGAGCACGCTGGTGCACGGCTTCCTGCCCGGGGTGTGTCCGGACGCCGTCCTGGTGGACCAGAGCCCGATCCGCGCCTCCCGCCGCTCCAGCCCGGCCACCTACACCGGCGTCCTGGACCCGATCCGCGCCCTGTTCGCCGCCGAGAACGGCGTGAGCGCCTCGCTGTTCAGCCCCAACTCCGAGGGCGCGTGCGGGCGGTGCGACGGCCTGGGGACGATCTACACGGACCTGGCCTTCATGGACCCGATGGTGAGCCTGTGCGAGGAGTGCCGGGGCCGTCGGTTCACCGACGAGGCGCTGCGGTACCGCTGCCGCGGACTCGCCATCGCCGACGTGTTCGAGCTCAGCGCGCGGGAGGCCGTGGAGGTCTTCCCCGAGCCCCGCGTCGGCGGGGTGCTGCGGCGGCTGGTGGACGTCGGGCTGGGGTACCTGCCGCTGGGCCAGCCGCTGAACACCCTCTCGGGCGGGGAGCGGCAGCGGCTGAGGCTGGCCGACGCGCTCGACCGGCCCGACCGCACCTACGTCTTCGACGAGCCCACCACCGGTCTCCACCCCTCGGACGTGGCCGGTCTGCTCGCCCTGTTCGACCGGCTCGTCGAGGCCGGCGGCACGGTCGTCGTCATCGAGCACAACCTGGAGGTGATCGCCCGGGCGGACTGGATCGTCGACCTGGGACCGGGGCCGGGGCGCCACGGCGGGCGGGTGATCTTCCAGGGGACTCCCGAGGAGCTGCTGCGGGTCCCGGACGCGGTCTCGGCCACCGCACGCCACCTGCGCCGGGCCGTGGGCCGACCGGACGGGTGAGGCGGCGGGCTCACCGCGCCGGCGGGGCGTCCCCGGCCGGCTCCTCCCCGGCCCACTCCCGGTGGGAGGTCCAGGCCGCCAGGGTGCGGCGGCTCTCGAACCGGCGGGCGCGGCCGGTGAGCGGGTCGGTGAACTCCAGTGTCCGGGCGAGCAGTTGCAGGGGGCGGCGGAAGTCGTCCGGGGCGCGCTCGACGACGGTCGGGTAGACCGGGTCGCCCAGGATGGGAACGCCCAGGCCGCTCATGTGCAGACGCAGTTGGTGGGTGCGGCCGGTGAGCGGCACCAGCCGGTAGCGGCCGATTCCGTCGCGGTGTTCGAGGAGCTCGATCCGGCTCTCGCTGTTGGGCTCCCCGGGCACCTCCCGCGCGGCGATGACGCCGCGCTCCTTGACGATCCGGTTGCGCACCGTGCGGGGCAGCTCCAGCTCCGGGTCGTACGGCGCCACGGCCTCGTACTCCTTGCGCACCCGCCGGTCCCGGAAGAGGTTCTGGTAGGCCGCGCGGTGCTCGGGGCGGACGGTGAACATCACCACGCCCGCGGTGAGCCGGTCCAGCCGGTGGGCCGGGCTGAGCGTGGGCAGCCCCAGGTCCCGGCGGAGCCGCGCCAGGGCGGTCTCGGTGACGTGCCGGCCGCGCGGGGTGGTGGCCAGGAAGTGCGGTTTGTCCACGACGACCAGGGCGTCGTCGCGGTGCAGGACGTCCAGGGCGTACGGCACCGGCACCTCCGGGAGCAGCTCCCGGTGGAACCACAGGTACGCGCCCGGCGCGTACGGGGCGCCGGGGGCGACCGGGCCGTCCGTGCCCCAGACCCGGCCCTCGCGCAGCATGGCGTCGACCCGCCCGGGGTCCACCGCGGGCGACAGCCGGTCGACCAGGTGGTCCCGGACGGTCGCCCAGGCGCCGGCGGCGGGCAGCCTGAGGCGGACCGGGTCTATCCCGTGCCGCTGGGGCAGGGGGGAGGGAGGTACCGCGCGTCTGTTCCTCATCGCGGGGCCCAAGCCTAGACGCCGTCCCCGGATCGCTCCCGCCGCGGACGGCCCGGCGCGGACGTCCCGGTGTTCGGCCCGCCCCGCGGCCGTGCGGGCGCCGCCTAGGATCGTGACTGCTCGCACACGTCCTGGAGGTGCCGGTGTCTCCCGAGACCCCTCGTGTCCTGACCGATCTCGACGGCCTGGTCGCCGGGGCGTCCCCGGAGCAGGGCGGCGCCCTGTGGCGGCTGGCCGAGTCGGGCCGGCAGCTCGACGCCAACCTGGTGCGCCTTCCTCCGGGGGCGTCCGTGGGCGAGCACGTCGAGAACGACCTGGACGTCCTGCTGCTCGTGGTCGACGGCGGCGGGGAGATCGAGGACGGCGCGGGCGGGCGGACGGCGCTCGCGCCCAAGGCCCTGGTGTGGCTGCCGCGCACCTCGCGGCGGGCGCTGCGGGCGGGCCCGGAGGGGCTGGTCTACCTGACCGTCCACCGTCGGCGGCCGGGCATGACCGTCCGCGGCCTCGCGTCCGCCGGGCGGCGGGAGCCCGTCGGGAACGTGGAGGTCGGGGCCGGGATCGGGGCGGAGATCGGGTCGGGGACCGGGAACGCGGAGGGGTCCGAGGGCGGCGAGGCGCCGTGCCTGATGAACCGGGTCTGCCCGGCGTGCGGCCGGTTGAACGAGCGGGCGGACGCCGCCGTCTGCGAGCGGTGCGGCGAACCGCTGCCGACCGGCCCGGAGGCCTGATCCGGACGCCTGCTGCGGACGTCTGCCTCGGACGCCTGCTGCGGACGCCGTCAGGCGCGTCCGCAGCCGTAGAGGAGCAGCAGCAGGACGGCCGTGCCGACCAGGCTGAGGAGCAGCGAGCCGAGACACCCGGCCCGGTTGGAGAAGAAGACGAACACGGTCACCGTCTCCGGGGTCGTCGTACGGGCGCTCCGGCCTCGGCCGGACCACCGGGACGGTGACGGGCACCGTCCGGGATCACGCGTGCCCCGAGCTGCCGGAGAAAAGCATCCGGGCGAGTTCCTCGTCCAGAGTGGGGCGGATCTTCGCCGAGCACGTTCCGCCGGTGGCCTCGTCGACGACCTCGATCACGCACCGGGCCTCGTGGACGGCCTTGGGCCTGTCGGTGGAGGCGCGGCGCGCGACGCGGTCGAAGAACTCCTGGGTGCTCATCCGCGTGCCGGTGTTGGGTTCGTCCGGCGCCTGCGCCACCCTGCGCAGGTGCTCACCCACCTCGCGTGGGAGTTGGGCGGCCAGTTTCTCCGCCACCGTCGCCGGGACGCGTTCCGCGAGGGTCTCCAGGCTGGCGCGGGTGGCGGTCTCGGCGGCGCCGGGGTCGCTCAGTCGGGCACGGGCCTGGACCTGTCCGAGGAAGGTGTCGTACCGCATGGTTCCTCGTCCCTTCGTCGGTCCCTTCTTCGCTGACCAGGCCCCGGTACCCGGGCCCGGGGGCGAAAAACCGCCGGGGCGCCCCGGCCCACGGCCGTCCGGGCCGGTCCGCACGGCCGCCGCGCACGGCTCCGAACGGCGCGGGACGGCTCGGCACGGGACGGCTCGGCACGGTTCGAGACGGCCGTCCGGCCCCGGCGGAGGAGACACCGGGGCCGGACGTGGAACCGGTTCGCCGGCGCGCCCTCATCGCGCCGGCGAACCGGGTGTTCCCGACCGGGACTCCAGGCGCGGCGAGTCTCCGGACGGGCAGTCGGGGCCGAGGACGGGCGGCGGCTTCCGGTGGCCGACGCCCTGGGCGACCTCGTCGATCCACGGCCCGCGCCCGGCGATGGCGGCGGTTTCGGCCGCCACGGGCACCCCTGTTCCGCGTCCGTGCACGTGAATCGGCTCCTGACGTGAGCGGCTCGGCGGAGACGCCCCCGCGGACCGGCCCGACGGTCTGGTGGGAGCGCTCCCAGTTCCGTGCCCGACCTTCCCTCCGTCCGAGCCGCACGTCAAGACCCCGCGCTCCGGTTTTTCACGCCGTCGCCCTCGGCCCGCCGCCCCCGCCCGGTCCGCCGTTGCCGGGGCGAAGGGTGAAGCACCTCCCGGCGCTCGGCCGTCCGGCCCGCGCGCCCGCCACCCGGAACGCCCCTCCTCTAGAGTCGGGGGTATGGCTTCAGACGAGGGGAGCGTGCGGATCGACAGCTGGATCTGGTCCGTCCGGCTCACCAAGACACGTTCGGCGGCCGCCGCCGCCTGTCGCGGCGGCCATGTCCGCGTCAACGGGGAACGAGCGAAGCCGGCCCAGCCGGTGCGCCCCGGCGACGAGGTGCGACTGCGCCACCTCGGCCGGGAGAGGATCGTCGTCGTCAAGCGCCTGGTGCGCAAGCGGGTCGGCGCGGCGATCGCGGCGGAGTGCTTCGTCGACAACAGTCCGCCCCCGCCGCCGCCCGAGTACGTCGCCCCGGTCGCCCGGCGCGAGCGCGGCGCCGGACGGCCGACCAAGCGGGAGCGGCGCGAGATCGAGCGGCTGCGCGGTCGCTGACGCCGTCGTACGGCCGGTGCGGGCCCGCGGGGACACGTGTCCCCGCGGGCCCGCACCGGCCGTCTCCTTCTCCCGGTCCGCCGGGCGCGAACGGCGATTCGCGGACGGGAAGACCGACTCGGCACCGGAGCCCGGGGCACCGCGGTCGCCGGATTCCCACCTGGGGGCGCACGCCCTCCCCCGCGCTCCATCATGGCCGAAATCAGTCGCCTCCGAGAGGCGCATCCCGGCGGGTTTCCACCGTACGGTCACCACCCGCACCAGTTGTCCAACTGCCAACCACTTTGCCGGGCGCCGGCTGTCACGCCGTCGGAAGACCGAGAGAACACGCCTGGTGACGCCGCGTCAGGGGTGTCGTCGGGGGGAGGCGACAGGGGGCGAATCGGACCCCCCGCCTGTTTTCTTTCGCCAGACCATATGACTAACATCGCCACCATCCTTCACGCCGCCCTCACCAGCGGCGACCCACCACCGTGATCCACTGCTGGGGAGAGATGGCGCTGCGCACACGTGTGCCCGGACGACGACAGGAACGTACGACGAGCCGCTCGCTCAAACTTGGCTCGTTCCGAACGGCCCTGCTCATCCTGGCCGTCATCCCCAGCCTCGCCCTGATCACCCTCTGGGCGGCCAGTACCGTGGAACTCGGGCGGGACTGGCGTACGCAGAAGGACGAGAAGGCGCTCGCCGCCCAGGCCGGCACCCCGTCCAACAAGCTCTACTTCAACCTCCAGGAGGAGCGGCGGCTCAGCGCCCAGCTGCTGGCCCGCCCCGACGACGCCTCCCGCGCCGCCCTGAGGGAACAGCGCGCCCGGACCGACGAGGCCCTGGACGCCTTCCTCTCCCTCTCCGACATCGACGCCCCCGGCGCGCCCGAGGAGTTGCGGGAGGTCGTCGCCCTCGCGCGCGACGACATGCGGCGGATCGACGACATCCGCGAGGCCGTCGACGGCGGGACCGCCACCCAGACGCAGGCGTTCCGCTACTTCACCGAGCTGATCGCCGTCGACCTGCGGCTCTTCGAGACGCTGAGCCGCTCGGAGAACAGCGAGGTCACGGCCCGGGCCAGAACCCTGATCGACCTGTTCTGGGCCAAGGAGATGCTCGCCCGCCAGGACGCCATGCTCGCCCGGGGCTGGAGAACGCTACGGCTCACCGAGGGCGAACACGACTCCCTCACCGAGTGGATCGGCGCCCAGCAGGTCATGCTGGAGAGCAGGATCGAGCCCCACCTGCCCCCCGAGGACCGCGCGCTCTACCGCGAGATGGTCACCAGCCGCGCCTGGCAGACCAAGGACGACGTGGAGCGGGCCCTGCTGGGCGCCCACGCCCACGACGGCAGCTCCGGCGTCCCCCTGCCCCGGGTGGAGAAGGAGTGGCGGCAGACCGTCGACACCCTCGACCCGTACTTCCAGAAGCTGATCACCAGCCGCACCATCGACATCCACCAGGTCGGCCAGGCCACGCTCGACGCCCTGCTGGGCCGGCTGATCACCCTCGGCGCCATCGGCCTGGGCGCGGTCCTGTTGGTCGTCGCGCTCAACGTGTGGATCGCCACCGTCCTGCGGCGGCGGATCTCCTCCCTGCGCGAGGAGGCCCGGGAACTGGTGACCAAGCTGCCCGAGGTCGTCGAACGCCTGCGCCGCGGCGAGACCGTGGACGTCGACGCCGAGGTGCGCGAGATCGGCCACGGCAACGACGAGTTGGGCCGGCTCGGCCAGGCGCTCGACCTGGCGCGCCGCAGCGCCGTCGAGACCGCCGTGCGGGAGACCGAGCAGCACCGCGGCTTCGAGCGCCTGCTCCAGCGCATCGCCCGCCGCACCCAGTTGCTCATCGGCCTCCAGATGAAGAAGCTCGACGAGATGGAGCGCCGCCACGAGGACCCGGAGGTGCTGGAGGGCCTGTTCGACCTCGACCACCTGACGGCCCGTCTGCGCCGCTACGAGGAGAACCTCGTCATCCTCGGCGGCGGCCAGCCGCAGCGGCGCTGGCGCAAGCCCGTCAAGATGCTGGACGTGCTCCGCGCCGCGCTGGGCGAGGTGCAGGACTACCGCCGCATCCAGATCGAGGTCGACGGCCGGCACTGGGTGATCGGCCGCGCCGTGGGCCCGGTGGTGCACGTACTGGCCGAGCTGATGGAGAACGCCGCCGCGTTCTCCAAACCGCCGACCCCCGTCGAGGTGCGGGCCGGCAGGATCGGGCGGGACCTGGTCGTGGAGATCGAGGACCGCGGCCTGGGCATGGAGCCCGAGATGTACGAGGAGCTCAACCGGTTCGTCGCCGAACCGCCCCAGATGGACATGCTCTCCCGCGCCGACGACGCCCGCCTGGGCATGTACGTGGTCGCCCGGCTCGCCTCCGGGCTGGGCCTGGGGGTGGAGTTCCGGCCGTCCGTGTTCGGCGGCACCCGGGCGGTCGTGCGCATCCCCGCGGAGCTGGTCGCGGACGCCCCCGACCCGGCCGACGAGCCCCGGAAGGAGACCCGTACGCGCGGCCGGGCCGGCGCGCGCGAGGACCACGCGGGCCGTGGGAACGGCGA
This sequence comes from Streptomyces macrosporus, assembly GCF_039533145.1. NCBI lineage: Bacteria > Bacillati > Actinomycetota > Actinomycetes > Kitasatosporales > Streptomycetaceae > Streptomyces > Streptomyces macrosporus. The sequence continues at coordinate 153,908 of NZ_BAAASZ010000023.1, read as the reverse complement.
GGGCCCGGAGAACCGCGAGACCCCGACCGCGTCCGGCGGGGAGTCCCGCACGGCGCTGCCCGTCCGGTCCCGTGGCCGGGCGATGTCCTCGGTCGTCCCCTCACCCGTCGGGCGGTCGTCGGCTCCCGCCGGACGGGCCGGGACGGGGTCCACCGAGGCCGCGCACGACGGCGCGGTCTCCCCCGGCGGCGGAGAGGAGGCGGCGGGCGGGCACCCCGACGGCGCGGACGCGTCCGCGCCGCTGCCCAAGCGGGTCCGTCAGGCCAGCCTCGCCCCCGAGCTGAGGAAGCCCGTCCGGCGGTCCGACGCCGGGGCGTCCGACGAGGACACGCTCACCCTGCGTCAGGAGCCCACGCGTTCCGGCGCGACCATCGGTGCCTTCCAGCGACAGTCCCGCATCGCCCGGCAACGACAGGCCGCTTCCGACGCCACTCCCCCGACCGGCGGCAGCACGCCGGGCCACAGCCGACCCTCTACGGAAGACCGAACATGACACAGCGAACCACCGCCACCAACCAAGACCTGGACTGGCTGCTGGACGGTCTGGTCGAGCAGGTGCCGGGGACCCGGCACGCCATCGTCCTGTCCGACGACGGGCTGGTCGTCAGTCAGTCCGGCACGATCGAGCGCACCGACGCCGAGCGTCTGGCCGCCGTGGCCACCGCCCAGCAGAGCCTCGCCCGCGGGGTCGACGAGCTGTTCGACGGCGGTCCGGTGCAGCAGGTCATCGTGGAGCTGGCCCATCTGTGGCTGTTCGTCACGGCCGCGGGGAGGGGCACCCACCTGGCCGTCGTGGCCTCCCAGGACGTGGACGCCGAGGTGATGGCCGTCGCCATGCACACCCTCGTCCAGCAGGTCGGCCAGAAGCTGGGCACCGAGCCCCGGACCGGCGCCTCGGCCACGGACGGGGGTGGACGTGGGTGAGCCACTGGACGGACCACCTGGAGTCCGATGACGCCGAGGACTCGCTGGTCCGGCCGTACACCATCACCCGCGGTCGCACCGCTCCCCAGCGCGACGACCTCACCCTGATCACGGTGGTGACGACGGTCGAGCCCGAGGACGGCCGGGCCGCCGCACGGCGACTGGAGCCGGAGCACCGGGCCATTCTGGAGCAGTGCCGCACGCCGGCCGCCGTGGCGGAGATCGCCGCGGAGCTGGACCTGCCCGTGTCCGTGACGAAGATCCTGATCGGCGACCTGGTGTCGCTCGGCAGGGTGACGATCCGTCCGCCGCTGGCGGCCGAACAACGTGGGGGATTGAACGTGGAACTTCTGCAGGCGGTGAGGGATGGGCTCCAGAGACTCTGACGGCACGACGGGCCCGGTGGCCGTCAAGATCCTGATCGCCGGCGGCTTCGGGGTGGGGAAGACCACCATGGTCGGCGCGGTCAGCGAGGTGGAGCCGCTGCGCACCGAGGAGTACCTGACCGAGGCCAGCGTGGGGGTCGACGACACCGGTGGGCTGGCGTCGAAGTCCACCACCACCGTGGCCCTCGACTTCGGCCGGATCACCATCAATCCCGAGCTGGTGGTCTACCTCTTCGGCACCCCGGGCCAGGAGCGCTTCTGGTTCATGTGGAACGACCTGGTCAACGGCGCCCTGGGCGCGGTCGTCCTGGTCGACACCCGGCGGTTGGAGGTCAGCTTCGCCTCCATCGACTTCTTCGAGAGCCGGGGCATTCCCTTCGTGGTGGGGGTCAACTGCTTCCACGGCCGCTGCGAGCGGACCGTGGAGGAGGTCCGCGACGCCCTCGACCTCGACCCGGGCGTCCCGCTGCTGATGGGGGACGTCCGGAGGCAGGAGGTGGGCCGGGATCTGCTGCTGGCCCTGATCGACCTCCTGATGTCCCAGGCCGCGCCGGTCGGCGCGCCCTCGGCCTGACCCCGCGCCACCACCCCGCCCACACCGGATCGTTCGGAGAGTCCCGGGAGCCCCCGGGACACCCCGGAAAGGAAGCCATGTCCTCGGCCCGAAGCGTCCTCATCGTCGGAGGCGGCACCTCCGGAAACTCGCTCGCCGTCCTGCTGCGCCGCGCCGGCGTCGAGGTCGACCTCGTCGAGGTCTCCTCGGACTGGAACGTCCACGGCTCCGGGATCACCCTCCAGGGCAACGCGCTGCGGGTGCTGCGCGAGGTGGGGGTGTGGGAGCGGATACGGGAGAGGGGCTTCGGCTTCGACGCCCTGGGGATGATCGCCCCGGACGGCACGGTGCTGCACGTCGCCGAGGACCTCCGCACCGGCGGCGACGACCTGCCCGCCACCCTGGGCATGCGGCGTCCCGAACTCCAGCGCGTCCTGATCGAGGCGGTGCGCGCCTCCGGTGCCCGCGTCCGGCTGGGCTGCTCCGTCGAGTCCCTGGAGCAGGACGGGGACGGGGTCGACGTCCGCCTCACCGACGGCACCTCGGGCCGGTACGACCTGGTGGTGGCCGCCGACGGCCTGAACTCCGCCACCCGCGCGGCGATCGGCGTCCCCGACGAACCCGAGCCCACCGGCATGGGCATCTGGCGCGTGACCGCCCCGCGCCCGGCGGGCGTGGAGCGCACCGACCTGGCCTACGGCGGTCCCGCCTACATCGCCGGCTACTGCCCCACCGGCGAGGACTCCCTCTACGCCTACCTCGTCGAACCGGCCCGCGACCGGGCCGCCGTCCCCCCGGAGTCCCACGCCGAGGAGATGCGCCGCCTGGCCGCGGGCTACGGCGGCCACTGGACGGAGATCCGCGACTCCATCACGGACTCCTCCCAGGTCAACTACACCTGGTTCCACCGCCTCCTGGTCGAGGGGCCGTGGCACCGCGGCCGGGTCGTCCTCGTCGGGGACGCCGCCCACGCCTGCCCGCCCACCCTCGCCCAGGGCGCGGCGATGTCCCTGGAGGACGCGCTCGTCCTGGCGGAACTGCTCACCACCCACGACGCCTGGGACGACGCGCTGCTGACCCGCTACCGGGACCGGCGCGTGCCGCGCGTGCGCATGGTCGTGGAGAACTCCGTGCGGCTCGGCGCCTGGCTGATGGAGGGCGCCCGGGACGCGGACGCGCCGGGGCTGATCGGCCGGACCATGGCCGCGCTCGCCGAACGTCCCTGAGAACCCTCCGGCCCGCCCGCTCCGCCGGGACGCCGGGACACCGGGACACCGGGACACCGGGACACCGGAGGACCGGAAACGACCCCTCGGTGTTCCCCAACTTCCGTTTATCGTTCCGCCATGTTCGATTCGCGGCACATACGGACCTTCCACGAGGTGGTCCGTACCGGTTCGTACTCGGCGGCGGCGCGGGCCCTGGGCTACACGCAACCGGCCATCACCCAGCAGATGAAGGCGCTGGAGCGGGCCGTGGGCACGCCGCTGTTCCTGCGGGTCGGACGGCGGATGCGGCTCACCGAGGCGGGCGAGGCGCTGTCCCGGCACGCCGCCGTGATCCTGGACAGCATGGCCGCCGCCCGGCAGCAGATGGCGGCGCTCACCAGGCTGCGCGCGGGACGGGTGCGGGTGTGCGCGTTCCCCAGCGCCGGGGCCACGCTGGTGCCGGAGGCGCTGGCGCGGCTGGCCGCCGACCACCCCGGCGTGCGGGTGGAGTTGCAGGAGAGCGAGCCGCCCGAGTCGCTGGACCGCGTGGTGCGCGGTGAGTGCGACATCGCCCTGGCCTTCACCTATCCCGGGTTGCGCGAGCAGGTGCCCGAGGAGTTGGTGGAGGTCCCGCTCCTGGAGGACCAGCTCACCGTGCTGATGCCGGCCGGGCACCCCATGGCGCGGCGGCGGGCGGTCCGTCTCGCGGAACTGACGGACGAGCGCTGGATCGCCGGGTGCCTGCGGTGCCGCACCAACTTCCTGCACGAGTGCGCGGAGCTGGGCTTCGCTCCGGACATCGTCTTCACCACCGACGACAACCTCATGGTGCAGAGCCTGGTGGCCGAGGGGCTCGGCATCGCCATGATGCCGGGGCTGGTGCTGTCCTTCCTGGTGCACCGGAAGGTGACCGGACGGCCCCTGGAGCCGGCGGCGCGGCGGCAGGTCTCCGCGTACGCGCTCCGCGAGCACCTGCGGATACCGGCCACCGCGCTGGTGCTGGAGGAGCTGAAGGCGGTGGCCGCGAACCGGGTCGGCTGCTGAGGACGGCCGCCGACCGTTCCGTCCCCGCTCCCTCGCCCGCACCGATCCATAAGCGGAATTCAGGGGTTGGCGAACGAACCGTCGTTGGACGTGATGGAACGGCGGCGTCAGGCTGCCCCCATGGCTGCTGTGACCCCCTCCTCCATCGCCCCCGCCACCGGCCCGCGGACGACCGGCCGTCTCGCCCGCCTCGTCGAGGAGATCCGCGAGGTCGTGGGACGGGGGCTGCCGCCGGACCTCACCGCGTACCTGGTCGGCGAGCGGCTGGCGCCCCACCTGGGCGCCGCGGACCTGCTCGCCGACGAGCACCGCGAGGGCGACCCCGGGCGCTACCGCCAGCACCTGCTGCACGCCGAGGCCGACGGCGGCTTCTCGATCGTCGCCCTGGTCTGGCTGCCGGGGCAGAGCACCTCCGTCCACGACCACGTCTCCTGGTGCGTCACCGGGGTCCACGAGGGCGAGGAGCACGAGCGCCGCTACCGGCTGCTGCCCGCCGCGGAACCGGGCGGGCGAGCCCGGCTGGTCGCCGCCGAGGACGTGGTGAACCGGCAGGGCTCGGTGTGCGGTTTCGCGCCGCCCGGGGACATCCACCGGGTGTGGAACGGCGGCTCGCGCACGGCCGTCTCCCTCCACGTCTACGGCGCGGACGTCTCCCGCCTGGGCAGCAGCGTCCGCCGGGTCTACGACCTGCCGGCCGACCGCTGATGGCGCTGCTCGGGGCGCGTCCGGAACGGCGCGCCGGGAACGGCCCGACGGCGGTCGGCGGTCGCGTGGGCGGCGGGAGCGGCCCCCGCCGCGGATCCGTCCCCGGCGGGCGGCCGGTGCCCGCCGCGCTGCCCGGGCTCGCGCTCGCCGGGTGCGGCACCGCCGCGGCCTGGGCCGTCCACCTGCTGCTGCCGGGCGTCCCGGTGCTGACCGTGGCGGTCGCCCTGGGCGTCGCCGCTGCGCACCTGCCGCGCGTGGGACGCCTCGTGGCGGGTGCCGGCCGTCCGGGCCTGACCCTGGCGGGGAGGCGGCTGATGCGGGTGGGGGTGGTCCTGCTGGGGCTGGAGCTGGGCCTGGGCGACGTGTTGGGACTGGGCTGGGCGACCGTCGGCATGGTCCTGGCGGTGGTGACGGCGACCTTCTGCGGCACGCTGTGGCTGGGGCGCCGGCTCGGACTGCCCGGCGATCAGCCGCTGCTGGTCGCCGCGGGCTACGCGATCTGCGGCGCCTCCGCGATCGGCGCCGTCGGGGAGGCGCGCGGCAGCGACGAGCGGGACACGGCCGTCTCCGTCGCGCTGGTGACCCTGTGCGGCACGCTGGCCATCGCCGTCCTGCCGCTGCTGCACCATCCGCTCGGTCTGGACGCCTCCGGTTTCGGCCGCTGGGTCGGGGCCGGGGTGCACGACGTGGGGCAGGTGGTGGCGACCGCGCAGACCGCCGGACCGGTCGCGCTGCGCGAGGCGGTCGTGGTGAAGCTGATGCGGGTGCTGCTGCTGGCGCCGCTGGTCGCCGCGGTGGCGGTGGCGGCCCGGCGAGGCGGAGGGCTTGGACGGCGGGAGGGGGGCCGGACCACGGGTGGCGCCGGGCGGCGCCCGCCGCTGGTTCCGCTGTTCGTGGCCGGGTTCCTGGCGGCGGTCGCCGTGCGCACCGCCGGTCTGCTCCCGCCCGGTGTGCTCGACGCCGCCGCGACCGTCAGGGAAATCGTCCTGGCCACCGCCCTCGTGGGCCTGGGCACCGCCGTCCACCTCCCCTCCCTCGCCCGCTCGGGCGCCCGTCCGGCCCTGCTCGGAGCCGGGGCCTGGGTGGTCGTCGCGGGGGTGTCCTACGCCGGGGTCCTCCTCACCGCCTGAGCGTGCCGGGGACGTTCCGGGGCCCGCCGGGGCCGGGCCGTTGCGGCACCGGCCCCACGGGGCCGTCTCCGTCCCCTTCCGCTCATAAAGCCGCATCCGCCGGGCAGGCGGGCAGTAGCGCGCATGCACGGAAGGAGCACGCGATATGGCCAATATCGATCCGAACCCCCCGAACCCGATCAGCGACGCCTGGAACACGGTGGCCAGCTTCTCCGCCTACCCCGAGGCCCAGGCCGCGGTCGACCGGCTCTCCGACGAGAAGTTCCCCGTGGAGCACATCGACATCGTCGGGTCCGACCTGCGTCTGGTCGAGCGCGTCACCGGGCGGATGACCAAGGGCCGCGCGGCCGGTCTCGGCGCTGCCAGCGGCGCCTGGTTCGGCCTGTTCATCGGCCTGTTGGTGGGCCTGTTCACCACCGGCCCCGCCTGGCTCGGGCTGATCCTCGGCGGCGTCCTCATCGGCGCGCTGTGGGGAGCGATCTTCGGCTTCGTCGGCCACGCGGCGACCGGGGGACGCCGTGACTTCTCCTCCGTCCAGTCCCTGGCCGCCGCCCGCTACGACGTCATCGTGCGCGGCGGGCTCGCCGACCAGGCCCGGGGCATCCTCCAGCGCGAGGGCCTGACCGGGACCGCCTGAGACCTCGAACCCCGGGCCCGGCGGACCGGCCGAACCTCCTCGGGGACGCCGTGCGGCGGCCCGGCGCCTCGGCCGGCGTGGCCGGTCGGAACGTCAGGCGCCGATGCCGGCCAGGACGGTACGGGCCAGGGCCGCCGCGAACTCCTCCACCGGCTGCTCGGGGCGCTCGCCCCCCGGAAAGTCGTAGAGGAAGGCGCGCTGCGCGCAGGCCCCCAGCAGAAGGGCCGCCGCCGCGTCGGTGTCGGCGTCGGGCCGGACGCGGCCCGCGTCGCGCTCGGCCCGCAGATACGCCGAGAGCGCCGAGAGGGGCTTGCGGGGACCGGTGCCCAGCTCGCGCATCATGGCGTGGTGGCGCTTCAGCAACCGGGGGTCGGCGTACAGGGACGCGGCGATCGGGAAGCTGGACTCGTAGAACAGCGCGGCGCGCCGGGCGATCTCGGCGAGGTTCTCCTCGACGCTCCGCTCCCCCGGATCGGCCTCCAACTCCCGCAGCAGGGGGCCCAGGCGGGGCAGTCGCTCCTCCAGCACGTGGACGAACAACTCCTCCTTGCTCGCGAAGTACTTGTAGAGCGCCGCCTCCGAGCAGCCCGCTGCGCGGGCGATCTCCTTGGTGGTGGTGTGGGCGAGCCCGATGGTGCGCATCAGCCGTTCGGCCGCGTCGAGGATCCGGTTCCGCGTTGACACTGGGGTGAGCATTCACTCACCCTAGCGGTGAGTGAATGCTCACCAACATGGGAGGGACGCATGCGGCTCACAGTTCTGGGCGCCACAGGGGGCACCGGTCGACAGCTCGTACGCCAGGCGCTGGACGCCGGGCACCACGTGACGGCGGTGGTGCGCGATCCGGCGCGGCTGACGGTGACGCCCGGACCGTCCGCGGCTCTCGAGGTGGTCACCGCCGACGTCACCGACGCCGAGGCGCTGCGCCCGGCGGTGGCGGGCCGGGACGCGGTGCTCTCCGCTCTCGGCGCGGGCAACAACGAGCAGGCCAGGACCCACCGGGTGGCGTCCCGGGGAACCCGCGCGGCGCTGGCCGCCATGGAGGCCGGCGGCGTACGGCGTCTGGTGGTGGTCAGCGCCGCGCCCGTGGGTCCGACGCCGGAGGGCGACAGCCTGTCCGGGCGTCTGGTCTACGCGGTGCTGCGGCGGGCCCTGGGCGCGCTGTACGAGGACCTGGCCGAGATGGAGAAGGCCATCCGCGACAGCTCGGCCGAGTGGACGGTGATGCGTCCGCCGCGGCTGCTCGACAAGCCCCTCACCGGACGGTACGAGCGGGCGCTGGGCGGTGCCGTGCCACGGCGTCACGCCATCGCGCGGGCCGATCTGGCCCACGCGATGCTGGCGGCGCTGAACGATCCGACGACGGTCGGGCAGGTGGTGGGCGTGGCCTCCTGAGCCGGCGCGGGAACCGCGTCCCGGCCGGACGCCGGGTCAGCCGGCGGTCCCGGCGGCTCGCGCGGACTCGGTCGCGGGCACGGTCGCGGACTCCGCCCCGGGGCTTCCGCCGGACGGCGCCGCCGACGACGCCAGGGAGATGCGCTCCAGGGTCCGGTGGGTGTCGGCGGGGCGCTTCTCGGGCTGCGCGGCCCTCTCGGAGCGGTCCGGCAGGGCGATCGTCGCGACCCCGGCCTGCGCCTGCGCGACGGAGCCGGACCCCTCGTCCCGCCGTCCCGCCGCGTGGCGGCCCGACTCGGCGGCCGGACGGTCCGCCGCCGCGGGGGCCGGAGCGGGCGCGGGGTCCGCGGCGGGCGCGACCGGTCCCTCCCCCGCGGGAGAGGCGGCCGGAGAGGCTTCCCTCGCGCTCAGCCGGTGGCTGACGGCCTCGTCGAGGGTGACGGCGCGCTGGAGCCTGCCGGCCAGTCGGCCGGCCTCCTGACCGAGGACCGCGAGGTCCTGCCAGTCCAGGTGGAGCACCACGCGGAGTTCGGCCCTCCCGCCCGGGAGGGCCCGCAGGGGAAGACTGCTTCGCTCTGTCATCGATCGTCCTCACGGTGGGGGCGGCGGCACGGACGGCGCGCACCGCGCGAGGGTGCGCGTCCGAGAGGGGATACGGCGCGGCGCCCCGGTCCGTTCATCCGCCCGCGCACGGCCCCGGCGCGGGGTTCTCAGGCGGTCGCACGGCCGCTACAGTCGAATGGGAGCGCTCCCACTGCCCCGTCGAGGAGTCGACGCGGCTCCTTCGGCGTCCCCCTCCCCCTCCCGTCCCGCGGCGATCGCCGGGACCGGCCCGGGGAGGCCCGCTCGACCGCACCGCACCTCCGGCACACCGCGACCGCCCCACCCGCGGACGGCCGAACCACCGCGTGCCACCGCGGCGGCAGGACCCGCGGCGGCACCCTCACAAGGAGAGTCACATGCCCCCCACACCACGCCCCCGCGCCCGCCGCGGACTCCTGACCGTCCCGGCCGCCGCCGCACTGGTCCTGACCCTGGTGGGCCCGGCCGGGGAGCCGACGGCCGCCGAGCCCCCGAAGGCACCCGCCGCGGCGGGCTGTCCGACGACCGGGACGGACGGCTTCTGCGACGACTTCGAGTCCCAGACCGGCACCCGCCCCTCCGGCCGTTGGACCGCCGGGGCCCCGAACTGCTCCGGCACCGGCACCGCGAGCGTGGACTCCTCGGTGGCGCACAGCGGCGGCAAGTCCCTGCGGATCGACGGCGGGGGCGGCTACTGCAACCACGTCTTCGCCGGCACCCCCCTGACCGGCGTGAACACCTCCGCCCCCTTCTGGACCCGCTTCTACGTGCGGCACACCACCCCGCTGCCCGCCGCCCACGTCACGTTCGCGGCCCTGCGCGACTCCGCCGACAACAACAAGGACCTGCGGATGGGGGGTCAGAACGGCGCCCTCCAGTGGAACCGCGAGTCCGACGACGCGACCCTGCCCGAGCAGAGCCCCAACGGCGTGTCGATGAGCAGGCCGCTGCCGGTCGGCGCCTGGACCTGTGTGGAGTTCCGGATCGACGGCCCCTCCGGGCGTCTGGAGACCTGGGTGAACGGCGCATCCGTCCAGGGCCTGGCCGTCGACGGAACGCCCACCCACGACATCGACGGCCAGTGGCTGCGCAGGGCCGGCTGGCGGCCCTCGCCCACGGACCTGAGGCTGGGCTGGGAGAGCTACGGCGGGGAGACCGACACGCTGTGGTTCGACGACGTGGCCGTCTCCGGCTCCCGCGTGGGCTGCTGACCCGGGAGCCCGCACCCGCACGCCCCCACGGTGATCCGCCCCCGGCGCGCGCCCGGGCCGCCCCACCGGCCCGGGCGCGCGCCGGGGAGCAGCGGTGCGCCGGACACCGGCGTGCGGCCCCGGACCGGCGTCCTTACCACGGAAGATCACGGTCACCGCCACTTCCCGCCAACCTCCGGCTCGGGCCGGTCACCCCGGGACGGGACCGGGCGACCAGGAGGGCCGCCGTCCGCCGAGGCCGACGGCGCGGTGCAGGAGCGGAGCGTCGGGCGGGACCTCCACGACGGGGCCGAACGTCCCCGCCCGGTCGGCCTCGTCGGTCGTCCGGGACAGGAGGTCGATCGACGCCCGCAGGCTCGCCTCGTCGCAGGTGTACTCCTGGCCGGTGGCACGGGCCAGGTCCCAGCCGTGGAGGACGAGTTCGTTCAGGGCCACCCGGCCCGCCACCTCGGCCGGCAGGGTGACGCCGCCGGCCTGGGTGGTGCCCTCCCAGGCCCCGGGTTCGCGCCAGGCGGCGACGAGTTCGTCCAGCAGGCGCGGGACGCGTGCGCGCCAGTCGGTCGGCAGGAGCGCCGCGGAGGGCCGGGAGGAGGTGGGGTCGACCCGCGTCGTCGGCCCCAGCTCCTTCCTGGCGGCGTCCCGGAAGGCGATGCTCAGGCCGAGGACGTGGTGCAGCAGGTCGCCCACCGTGGTGCCCTCGCACGGCGTCGGGGCCGCCAGCTGATCGTCGGCGATGTCCCCCACCACCTGGGCCATTCGCCGAGCCGGCGGTTCGAGATCGAGCATGGCGGTCATCTCCGGCCTCTCCTCTGTCTCCTCGTCGCGGTCGCGTGGCGCGCGTCCGCACGGCGCGCGGTCGGGCGGCGCCGTCGGCTGCGTTCGCCCGTGGTGACCGGCCGGCCGTCCGAAACTCATCGTTACCAGCGTCACAACGTGACCGTGTTCATGGCGGCGAGCATGATCCGCCCTGTACTGGGTATCCGCGCGCCGTTCCGTCCCTCTCGCGAACGCCGGGGAGGGACGGTCGTGTGAACGGCACGTGAAACGATCGAGGCGCGGCGTGTCGCGCCGCCCGGGACACGGTCCGCGACAGAGCGGACACGACAGGAAGGATCCTCACCGTGACGACCACCGCCACCAGGCCCGACCATCCCCCGATCTACGGAAGCCTGGTCGAGGAGCGCGGCGACGTCCTCGCGGAGACGCGTGAGGTGGCCGAGCGAATACAGCGTGAGACCAGGGAGGCCCTGGACTGGAGAGGGCTCGGTACGCCGCAGCACCGGCCGGAGTGACCTCCGGGCCGCGGCGTACCGCGATCGCATGAGTCAGGCGGTGGCCGGGAGTGGGACCAGGAAGAATTCCCGGCCGTCCCGCCCGATCACGCGCACCGGGTGCGAGGGCAGCGAGTCGAAGACGGCCGCCGCCACGGTCTCGGGGGCGTCGTCGGCGGTGAGCGGCGGACGCAGCGCGGCGCGGATCGCCGCGCGGGACGTCTCGGACGGGGTGGTGCGGCCGGCGAGCGCGGCGCACTCGTCGATCTGCTCGTCGCTCAGCTCCGGCCCGTACCCCCTCCGACGCGCCTCGGCCGCCACCACGGTGGCCAGCGCGGCACGGTTGTGGTCGCGACAGACGTCTCCGGGGGTTCCCTTGGGCTGGAAGTGGCGGGCGGTTCCTATCGAGGTCAACGGCGCCTCCGTGGGGATCCGTGAGGGGGGTGGGCGTGGACGCCTCCGGACCGGGAGGCGTCGGGGACGCGTGGCGCGGCACCCGGCGCCTGCCGTGGCGCCGCAAGCCCGCGACCTGGACTGATTCCAGGCTATCGGAGGGGACTGACAATCCCCGGTCCGTCGCGGGCCGGCCGGTGGGGCCCGGCGCGACGGAGGGCGACGGGGAGACGAGCGGAGGAGAGGGGCCCCGGCCGAGACGGGGGAGAACTCGACCGGGGCCGATTCGGGGATGCGGCGACGCGGTGGCGGAGGTCGCCTCTCGGCGACGGGCACCGCGAAACGTCGGCGGCTGCGATCACGCCCTGCGGGCCGGGGGAAGAGCCCGGGGGATCGCGGTCCGACCTTCGGCATCCACCTTCTTCAATATTAAATCACCCCCTCCGGCTCTCGCCCTCGGGGGCACCCCTCCTGCCCGCGGGCGCGTCGAAGGAACTTTCCGGGGTGCCGGGGCGACCGCTGGGTAGCCGAGCAGCATGAGGACAAACCGCCCCATCTCTCCCATACTCCGAGGACGGCGGGCGGGTCTGCTGTGGGTTGTCCTGCTCGCCGTCGCCGCCGTGCTCGTCGGCCCGGTGGGCAGCGCCCGGGCGGCCACCGACCTCGACAAGGTCGCCGCCGCCCTGCGGGACGACCCCGTCTACGTCGATCCCGCCGCGTCGGACAAGCTCTCCGACTCCGAGGCCGCACGCCTCACCGAGCAGATCCGGGCCGGCGACGTGCCGATCTACGTCGCCGTCCTGCCCGACGACCCCTCCTACGGCGACGACGCCGTCTTCGACCGGCTGCGCTCCGAGGTCGACCGTCCCGGCGTGTACGCCGTCGCGCTGGGTTCGCGCTTCGGCGCGGCGTCCGACTCCTCGGTCCTGAGCGGCTCGACGGCCTCCTCCCTCGCCGAGCAGAACCTCCGTGAGCACTCCGACCGACCCTCCGCCGTCCTCAGCGGCTTCGTCACCGACGTGCAGTCGGCCGCGCGCGGCGGCGACGGCGGCGACCGCGGCCAGGACCGGAGCGGCGAGTCCGGCGGCGGCGTGCTGGTGGGCTTCCTGATCGTCCTGGCCGTCTTCGCGCTCGGCGGCCTGTTCCTGGTGCGACGCTCGCGCGCACGACAGCGGCAGGAGGAACAGGCCGAGCTGGAGCAGGTGCGGGCGGCGGTCCAGGAGGACATCACGTCCTACGGCGAGGCCCTGGACCGGTTGGACTTCTCCCCCTCCGACCCCGACGTCACCCCGGAGATGCTCGACGACTACCAGCGGGCGCTGGACGCGTACGAGAAGGCCAAGGACGCCTCCGCGGCGGCCCGGCGTCCCCAGGACGTCCAGGCGGTGACCGAGGCGTTGGAGGAGGGCAGGTTCGCCCTGGCCGTGCTGGACGCCCGGCGCGAGGGGCGGGAGCTGCCCCAGCGGCGGCCGCCGTGCTTCTTCGACCCCCGGCACGGACCGTCCGTGCGGGACGTGGAGTGGTCCCCTCCGGGCGGCAGCCCCCGCGAGGTGCCGGTCTGCGCGGCCGACGCCACCCGGATCGAGGACGGACTGGACCCGGCCGTGCGGACCGTGCCCACGGCGACCGGCGAGCGGGTGCCGTACTGGGACGCGGGCCCGGCCTACGGGCCGTGGATGGGCGGTTACTTCGGCGGCTACGGCTCGATGCTGCTGCCGGGCCTGCTGTTCGGGACGGTCCTCGGCAGCAGTCTGGGCGGCTGGGGCTACGGCTACGGTCCCGGATGGGGGTACGGCGAGGACGGCTCCTCCGGAGGCGACGACTTCGGCGGTGGCTTCGGCGGCGGCGACTTCGGAGGCGGCGACTTCGGGGGCGGTTTCGGCGGCGACTTCTGAGGCGGTTCCGGCGACGACTTCCGAGCCGTCCCGCCTCCCGCGAGGACCCGCGGGAGGGACTCGCGAGGGACGCCGCCCGAGGGGCCCGGCACCGCGCGGTGCCGGGCCCCTCGGCGTCCTCACGCGTCCTCACGGCGGGCTCGTCCGGGCCCCGCGCGGCGGAGGCCGCCGGTCACCGCCCGTCGCCGGGCGCGGACCCGTCGCCGGGGTCGGTCAGCGCGTCCGGCAGGACGACCGTGAACACCGCTCCCCCGCCGTCCCGGTCCCCCACCGTGGCGCCGCCCCCGTACCGCTCGGCGAGGCGGCGCACCAGGGCCAGGCCGATGCCGCGGGGCCGGTGCGCGGGGGAATCCTTCAGCGTCCAGCCCTCGGTGAAGATCACCTCCCGCAGCTCGGCCGGGACCCCGGGACCGGTGTCGGACACGCGGAGCACCACCGTGCGTCCTTCCGCGCGCAGCGCCACCTCGACCCGGGCCTCCCGCGACCCGGAGGCCGCGTCCAGCGCGTTGTCGACCAGGTTGCCCACGACGGTCACCAGGTCCCGCGGGTCCACCAGGCGGTTCGGCAGCAGCGTGTCGGGGGCGACCCGCAGGGTCACCCCGCGCTCCGCCGCGACCGTCGCCTTGCCGACCAGCAGGGCGTACAGCAGCGGGTCGTGGATCCGCTCGGCCACCTGCTCGGCGGTCGTGCGGCGCACGCCGACGGCCTCGCCGAGGAACTCCACCGCCTCCTGGTGCATCCCCAACTCCAGCAGCCCCAGGAGGGCGTGGAGTCGGTTGGCGTGCTCGTGGTCCTGGGCCCGCAGGGCGTCGATCAGGCCGCGGGTGCCGTCCAGTTCGCGGCTCAGGAGCTCCAGCTCGGTGCGGTCGCGGAGGGTGGCGACGGCGCCGCCGTCGCCGGTCGGCATCCGGTTGGCCACGAGCACCCGCCCGCCGCTGACGGCCAGCAGGTCGGAGCCGGTGACCCGGCCGGCCAGCACGTCGCGCGTACGGCCGGGCGGGAGGACCTCCTCCAGCGGTCGTCCGATGTCCTCGGCCCGCAGGTCCAGCAGCCGCTGCGCCTCGTCGTTGACCAGCCGGACGCGCCCGCGGCCGTCCAGCGCCACGACGCCCTCGCGGATGCCGTGCAACATCGCCTCGCGTTCGGTGAGGAGCGCGGAAATGTCGGAGAAGGACAGGTCGTGGGTGCGGCTCCGCAGGCGCCGGGCGACGAGGTAGGCGGCCACCGCCCCGAGGGTCAGGGCGCCGCTCGCGTACGCCAGCAGGACCGGCACGGCGTACAGGAGCCCGTCGCGCACGTTGTCGTACGCGATGCCCACGGACACGGCGCCGACGATCCGGCCCTCGTCGTCGCGCAGGGGGACCTTGCCGCGGGCGGAGCGGCCGAGCGTGCCCACGTCGATCTCCATGACGTCGCGGCCCGCGAGCGCGGTGCTGGGGTCGGTCGACACGCGCCGCCCCACCCGGTCGGGTTCGGGGTGGGACCAGCGCACCCCGCGCCGGTCCATGATCACCACGTACGCGGCGCCGGAGGCGCGGCGGATCCGCTCGGCGGCCGCCTGGACCGGGCCGTCGGGGGAGGGCGGGGTCGTCCTCACCCCCTCGGCGAAGCGGGGTTCCGCGGCGGTGGTCCGGGCGATGGCCAGGGCGCGGCGCATCGCCTGCTCGTCGAGTTCGTCGCTGAACAGCGCGAGGAACAGCCCGGTCGCGAGCGCGGTGACCCCGGTGACGATCGCCAGTTGCGCCAGCAGCACCTGGGAGAAGACCCGGCGCGGTCCCCTGATCCGCATGTCCTCCCCTCCTCCGGCCCCTCCGCGCGGGCCGCCCCGGACGCGGGAGGGACCCGCCGCCCCGTCCGTCCGGGGCAAGGGTAAGCGGCCGGGCCGCGGCGTCCCCCCGCCGGGCCCGGCCCCGTACTCCGCGCCCCGGTTCAGGCCCGGCGCCGGCGCGCGTACCGGCCGACCAGGGGCCACAGCAGCACCAGGGCGGCCACGGCGTAGAGCACGATCGCCACCGGCTCGCTCCACAGTCCGCTCACCGCGCCGTTGCTGAGCTGGAGGGCGCGTCGCAGCTGCTCCTCCGCCAGCGGTCCCAGGATCACCCCGAGGATCAGCGGCAGGACCGGCAGCCCGAACCGCCGCATCACGAATCCCAACAGGCCCAGCACCAGCAGCACCACCAGGTCGACGGCCTGGAGGTTGACCGCGTAGGCGCCCAGCGCGGAGAAGAAGAGGATGCCCGCGTACAGGTGGGGGCGCGGGACGCGCAGCAGCTTCGCCCACACCGGCGCCAGCGGCAGGTTCAGCACCAGCAGCAGCACGTTGCCGATGAACAGGCTCGCGATCAGCGCCCACACCAGGTCGCCCTCCCGCTCGAACAGCAGCGGGCCGGGCTGGATGCCGTACTGGGTGAAGGCGGCGAGCATCACCGCGCCGATCGCGTTGGCGGGCAGTCCCAGCGAGAGCATCGGGACGAAGGAGCCCGCCGCCGCACCCTTGTTGGTGGCCTCCGGGCCGGCCACGCCCTCGATGGCGCCGCGTCCGAACTCGCCGTCGGGGCCCGCCAGCCGCTTCTCCGCGGCGTACGAGATGACGGTGGGGATCTCGCCGCCGCCCGCGGGGAGCGCGCCCATGGGGAAGCCGATGAGCACGCCGCGCAGCCACGGCTTCCACGACCGCCGCACGTCCTCGCGGCTCATCCACGGGCGTCCGACGGGCACCGGCCTCGGCGGGGTGCGCCGCAGGTGCGCGGCGACCCACAGGGCCTCGCCGACGGCGAAGACGGCGACCGCGACGACCACGATGTCGATGCCGTCCGCGAGCTGCGGCACGCCGAACGTCAGCCGCTGCTGTCCGGAGATCGAGTCGATGCCGATCAGGCCGATGGCCAGGCCCAGGGCGAGGGAGGAGAAGCCGCGCACCCGGGAGGAGCCGATGACGGCGGTCACCGTCGTCAGGGCCACCACCATGATCGCGAAGTACGCGGGCGCGCCGAGCGTCACCGCGAAGTCCACGACCAGCGGGGCGAGGAAGACGAGCATCGCGGTGCCGATGGTGGAGGCCACGAACGAGCCGACCACGGCGGTGGCCAGCGCCTGGGCGGCCAGTCCGCGCTTGGCCATGAGGTTGCCCTCGATGGCGGTGACCACCGACGCCGACTCGCCGGGGGTGTTGAGCAGGATCGAGGTGATCGCCCCGCCGAACATGCCGCCGTAGTAGATGCCGCCGAACATCACGAACGCGGCCGTGGGCTCCATGCCGAAGGTGACGGGCAGCAGCAGCGCCACGGCCATCGCCGGGCCGATGCCCGGCAGCACGCCGACCGCGGAGCCGATCAGCACGCCGACGAGCGCGTAGAGCAGGTTGACCGGGGACAGGACGGTCGCGAAACCGCCGAGCAGCGCGTCCAGCGTCTCCATCACAGGATTCCCTTCAGCACGCCCGGGGGCAGGATGATGCCCAGCCCGTAGGCGAACGCGTAGAACGAACCGACCGACAGGACGGCGGAGACCGCCGCGTCGCGCACCCAGCGGCGGCTGCCGAGCGCCCAGGCCGTGCCCCAGAACAGCACGGCGCCCGAGATCGCCCAGCCCAGCGGCTCGATGAGCGCGGCGTTCGCCAGGAAGAAGGCGATCACCAGCAGCACCGCGCGCCAGTCCATCGCCGCGTCGAGGTCGACGTCCTCGCCGCCCTCGGCCTCGCCGCGTCCGCCGCGCAGCACGTCCACCGCGAGGGCGACCGCGAGGACCAGCAGGGCGGCCCCGACTCCGATCGGCACGGCCTTCGGGCCGATCGGGTCGGTCTCGGCGCCGGGCAGGTCCGTCATCGTCAGGGCGTCGCACAGCACCACCGCGCCGAGCAGCGCGAGCAGCGCGCAGACCAGCAGCTCCGCGCGGTTGGGGCCGGCCTCGGCCGCCCGCTCGGGTCCGGCGGTCCCCGCCGCGTCCGGGGTCGTCTCCGTCTCCTTCATCTCCTCCGCCTCTCTCACCGGGTCAGCCCCAGCCGCTCGAGGGTCCTGGCGACCTTGGCGTTCTGTTCGGCGAGGAAGTCCTCGAACTCCTCGCCGTGCGCGAAGGCGTCGGTCCAGCCGTTGCGCCGGAGGGCGTCCTGCCACTCGTCGGACTCGCGCATCGTGCGCAGCGCCTCGGTCAGCCGCTCCCCGCGCTCCTCGGGGATGCCGGGGGCGGCGACCACCCCGCGCCAGTTGACGGCGGAGACGTCGATGCCCTCGTCGGCGAGGGTGGGGGCGTCCAGGCCCTCGACGGTCGTGGCGCCGGTGGTCGCCAGCACCCGCACGTCGCCCGTGGTGATCTGGTCGACCATCTCGCCGATGCCCGTGGCCGCCACGTCGATCTTGCTGCCGAGCAGCGCGGTGAGCAGTTCCCCGCCGCCGTCGTAGCCGATGTAGCGGGTGTCGGTCGGGTCGATGCCGGCGGCCTCGGCGACCTGCATCGGCAGCAGGTGGTCCGGCCCTCCGGGGGAGGAGCCGCCGCCGACCGACAGGCCGTCCGGGTCGCGCCGCCAGGCTCGCAGGAAGTCGTCCAGGTCGCGCAGCTTCGAGTCCTTCGGCACGACGATGGCGCTGGGGTCCTCGATCAGACGGGCCAGCGGCGTGGTGTCGGCCAGGCCCACCGCGGACTTGTTGGTGAAGACGGCGCCGACGACGCCGAGGCCCATCATCATCAGCAGCCTGCCGTTGCCGCGGGCGTTCACCAGCCGGGACAGCCCGATGGTGCCGCCCGCTCCGGAGATGTTCATCACCTCCATGCCGCGGGCCGCCTCGGACGCGGTCATGGCCTTGCCGAGGGTGCGGGCCGTGATGTCGTAGCCGCTGCCGGGACTGTTGCCGACGATCATGCGCAGCCCGGTGAGCGGACCGGAGGCGCCCGTCTCGCTCTGTCGGGTCACCCCGCACCCGGATGCCGCGGCGCACGCGGCCGGGGCGAGCACGACCGCGGCGGCGGAGCGCAGCAGTGTGCGTCTGTCCACGAGGACCTCACTTCCAGCACTTCCAGCGATTCGACGGCCAACCGACGGCCGACCGATGGGGTCCCGCAGACGCTGCCAGGAGGATGTGCTCCCGGTCACCATTCGCAAAACAGTGGTCGTTGAGTAACTTGTGGTCCCTCGGAGGAAGGGCCTGATGGAACACAGCGTTCTGGTCGTCGACGACGACTTCATGGTCGCGCGGCTGCACAGCGTGTACGTCGACCGGACACCGGGCTTCCGCACCGCGGGCGTCGCCCACGGAGCCGCGGAGGCGGTACGGCAGGCCGCCCGCCTCTCCCCCGACCTGGTGCTGTTGGACCTGTACCTGCCCGACGGTCCGGGCCTGGAGGCGCTGCGCCGCATCCGCGAGGTGGCTCCGCGGACGGACTTCCTGGTCGTCAGCGCCGCCAAGGACACCGAGACGGTGCGCCAGGCGCAGCGGGCAGGCGTGGTGAACTACCTGATCAAACCGTTCGAGCAGGCCGAGCTGCGGGCCCGGCTCGGCCACTACCGCGCCGCCCGCCTCGCCCTGGAGGGGACGCGGAGCGCCGACCAGGCCCATGTGGACCGGCTCTTTCCGGTCCCGGGCCCGGCGCAGGCGCGTCCGCGCCCCGACGCTCTGCCCAAGGGGCTCAGCGCCCCGACCGCGTCCCTGGTGGAGGGCGCCCTGCGGGCGGCGGGCCCGGAGGGTCTGTCGGCGAGCGAGTGCGCGGCCGGGATCGGCCTGTCGCGGGTCAGCGCCCGCCGCTACCTGGAGCACTTCGTCGCCGCCGACCGCGCCGGGGTCCATCTGCGGTACGGCACCACCGGCCGTCCCGAGCGGCGTTACACCTGGCGCTCCTGACCCCGCCCCCTTTCGGGCCCGCCCGGCACCCCCGTCGCCCCCGTCGTCCGCTCGGGCCGCGCGTTCGGGGCGTGCGCTCAGGCCGTGCGGCGCCGGAAGAGCGCCGCGGACGCCGCGACCGAGACGGCGAGGATGCCGGCGCACCAGGCCGACGCCTGCCAGGGGGCGTCCCCGACGGGCTCGTCCAGCAGCAGACCGCGCAGCGCCTCGATGACGGGGGTGACCGGCTGATTCTCGGCGAACCCGTGGAGCCAGTCCGGCATGGTCTCCACGGGCACGAAGGCGCTGCTCGGATAGGGCAGGAAGAGCACGAAGAAGGTGTAGCCGCTCGCGGCCTCGGGGGACTTCGCCAGCAGGCCGACCGCCGCGGACAGCCAGGAGAACGCCAGGACGTAGGCCGCCAGGACGCCCACCGCGGCCGCCCAGCCCGCCGGCGACGCCTCCGGCCGGAAGCCGATGAGGAAGGCGACGGCGAACACCGCGGCGGTGGCGACGGCGTTGCGGGCGACGCCGGCGGTCACGTGCCCGGTGAGCACGGAGGTGCCGCCGACGTCCAGGGACCGGAAGCGGTCGACGACGCCCTCGGTCATGTCGTTGCTCACGCCGACGGCCGTCGCGGCGGCCCCGTATCCGGCGCACAGCACCAGCACCCCGGGGACGACGTAGGTGACGTAGGCGGTGCCGGTGTCGATCGCCCCTCCGAAGAAGTAGACGAACACCAGCATCAGCATCACGGGGAGGATCAGCGAGGTCAGCAGCGCGTCGAGGTTCCGCGCGGACAGCCTCGTGCAGCGGACGGTCATGGTCAGGGCGTTGACCAGGCCCTGGAGCGGACTCCCGGACGCCGCGGCGCGGGGTGCGGTGGTGTCAGACACGGGCGGTCTCCTCACGGGCGGTCGCGGAGGTTTCGGCGTCGCCGCCGGCGGCGACGGTGGCGGTGCGGCCGGTGAGGGCCAGGAAGACGTCGTCGAGCGTGGCCTCGTACACGGCGAACCGGTCCACCGCGTCGCGGTCCGGGTCCACCCCGTCCAGCAGCGCCCTCACGTGCGCCGCGCTCCCGTCGGTGGGCACTCCCAGGAGCAGGCGGTCCGGGTCGTGGAGCACCGCGATGTCGCCGAGCCGCTCCGCGACCCGCGCGTACGCGGCGGGATCGGCGAGTGTGAGGTCCAGGCGCCGGCCGGCGATCCGCCGCTTGAGGTCGGCGGGAGTGCCCTCGGCGACCACCCGGCCGGCGTCGAGGAGGGCGACGCGGTCGGCGAGCCGGTCGGCCTCCTCCAGGTACTGGGTGGTGAGGAAGACCGTCGTCCCGGCTCCGGCGAGCGAGGCGACGAGTTCCCACATGCCCTGGCGGCTGCGCGGGTCGAGTCCGGTCGTCGGCTCGTCGAGGAAGACCACCTCGGGCCGGCCGACGAGGCCCGCCGCGATGTCCAGGCGGCGGCGCATCCCGCCGGAGTAGGTGCCGACCCTGCGGCGGGCGGCGCCGGTGAGGTCGAACCGCTCCAGCAGTTCCCCGGCGCGCTCGCGGGCCCCGCGCCGGGACAGTCCGCTCAGCCGGGCCATCATCCTCAGGTTCTCCTCGCCGGTCTGCTCCTCGTCGAGCGCCGCGTACTGGCCGGTGAGGCTGATGCGGCGGCGGACGGCACGCCGGTCGCGCACCACGTCGAAGCCGGCCACACGGACCCGTCCGGCGTCGGCCCGCACCAGCGTGGACAGGATGCGCACGGTCGTGGTCTTGCCCGCGCCGTTGGGGCCGAGCAGCGAGAACACGCTGCCGCGCGCCACGTTCAGGTCGACTCCGGCCAGGACCTTCACCGGCCCGTAGGACTTCTCCAGGCCGATCGCCTCGACCATCGGTTCGTCCGCCACGCGGACCGCCCCCTCTTCTTCCGCGTATTGGATACGCGCTTCTGTGTACGACATACGCTCTACTGCGTAAGGTATACACAGACCTAGGATGGCGGTCAACCGATCCGGAGATCACAGCAACGGCGGAGGCGGACGGAGAAGATGGCGAAGGACAGCGGCAGCGGTCTGCCCCCCGGGGTCGAAACCGCCTGGGGCCTGCGCGAACGCCCCGGCAAGGGGCCCCGGCCCGGGCTGAGCGTGGCCCGGATCGTCGACGCCGCCATCGACCTCGCCAACGCCGAGGGGCTCTCGGCGGTCTCCATGAGCCGGGTCGCCTCCGCCCTGGGCGTCTCCACGATGTCCCTGTACCGGTACGTGTCGTCCAAGGACGAGCTGCTGGTCCTCATGGAGGACACCGCCTACGGCCTGCCCCCGGAGGGCCCCGCGCCGGAGGAGGAGGGCTGGCGGACGGCGCTGGCGCACTGGGCCCGGGCGCAGCGCGACGTGCTGTACCGCAACCTGTGGATACTCCGCATCCCGATCAGCACGCCGCCCATCACGCCCAACTCGGTCGCCTGGATGGAGCGGGGTCTGGTCTGCCTGCGGGACACCGGGCTCGACGAGGGCGAGAAGACGCAGGTCATCCTGCTGGTCAGTGGTTTCGTCAGGAACGAGGCCACGCTGGCGGCGGACCTCGACGCCGCCACCCGGGCCTCGGGCAGGAGCATGGAGGACGTCATGGCCTCCTACACCCGGCTGCTGGCCGAACTGACCGACCCCCAGCGCTTCCCGGCCGTCACGGCGGTCCTCCGGGCGGGGGTCATGGACCGGCCGGACGGCCCCGACGACGAATTCGTCTTCGGTCTCGAACGCCTGCTGGACGGCATCGAGGTGCTGGTCCGGTCGCGGAACGCGTCGGGCCGCTGACGCGCGGCGGCGTCGGCGGCCCGAGGGTGCGGCGGTGCCGAGCGGTACGGCGTCAGTCGGGCCGGCGCTCCAGCCAGACGGCGGTGTCCGGCGGCAGCATCCCCCCGTCGCACTCCCCGCCGGCCAGCAGGGGCTCGGCGGACGGCGGCAGGGGCAGCGGGGTGTCGGAGAAGTTCACCCGGCACTCCAGGGCGCCCTTGCGGAAGGCCAGTTCGCCCTCCCGGGAGGGCAGCCACGCGAAGCCCTCGTCGCCCAGGAAGGAACGGCGGATCTTCAGGGCCGCGCGGTACAGCTCCAGGAAGGAGTCCGGCCGCCCGGTCTGGGCCTCGACGGAGTACTCCCCCCAGCCGTCCGGCTGCGGCAGCCAGCTCCCGCCCGGCCCGAACCCGTACGACGGGCCGGAGCGCTTCCAGGGCAGCGGGACGCGGCAGCCGTCCCGGCCCTTGCGGGCGTGCCCCGTCCGCTCCCACATCGGGTCGCGCAGCGCCTCGCGCGGCAGGTCGGCCACCTCCGGCAGGCCCAGCTCCTCGCCCTGGTAGAGGTACGTGGTGCCGGGCAGCGCCAGGGTCAGCAGGGCGGCGGCGCGGGCGCGACGGCGGCCTCGCTCCACGTCGGCGACGGGCTCGCGGCCGTCGGCCATCAGCCAGGCGACGGTGTCGGTGCCCTCGGGGAGGGCGTAGCGGCTCGGGTGGCGCACCACGTCGTGGTTGGACAGCACCCAGGTGGGCAGCGTGCCGACCGAACGGGCGCCGGCCAGGGAGACGTCGATGATCCGGCGGAAGGCGTCGGCGTTCCAGGGACAGCGCAGATAGGGGAAGTTGAACGCCTGGTGGAGCTCGTCGGGGCGGGTGTACAGCGGCAGTCTGGCCTCGCTGACGCCCGCCTCGGCGACGGCGATGCGGGGCGGGTCGTACTCGTCCAGGACCTTCCGCCAGGCGCGGTGGATCTCGTGCACCTCGTCCCGGTCCCAGAAGGGGTGGTCGTGTCCCTCGGGCGGCGCGTTGAGCGGGGCGGAGTCCCTGCCGTGGGTGTCGCGCAGCGGAGGGGTGAGGTCCTTGCGCATCCCGTGCGCCACGTCGACGCGGAAGCCGTCGACGCCCAGGTCCGACCAGAACCGCAGGATGCTCTCGAACTCGGCGAGGACCTCGGGGTTCTCCCAGTTCAGGTCGGGCTGCTCGGCGGCGAAGATGTGCATGTACCACTGGCCGTCCGGCACTCGGGTCCAGGCCGGGCCGCCGAACTTGGACTGCCAGTCCGAGGGGGGTTCGTCGCCGTTCGGCCCCTTGCCGTCCCGGAAGACGAACCGGTCGCGGGCGGGCGAGCCGGGCGGAGAGGCCAGCGCCTCGACGAACCAGGGGTGCTCGCTGGAGCAGTGGTTGGGGACGATGTCCACGATGACCTTGAGCCCGAGCGCGTGGGCGCTGTCGAGGAGCTCGCGGAAGTCGTCCAGGGTGCCGTGGCGCGGGTCGACGTCGCGGTAGTCGCTCACGTCGTAACCGCCGTCGGCCCAGGGCGAGCGGTAGAAGGGGGTCAGCCACACGGCGTCCGCGCCCAGCTCGGCGATGTGGCCGAGGCGGTCGGTGACGCCCCGCAGGTCGCCCATCCCGTCCCCGTCGGCGTCGGCGAAGCTGGGCACGTATATCTGGTAGACGACCGATTCCCGCCACCAGTCGGTGCCGCCTCGAGACGTGCTGTGTGTCACGGGAGCCCCTTGAGATCCGCTAGTACGACGAGCTGCATTATTGGAACGCTCTACCGTTCGCGGTCAAGAAATGCCCGCGATACGAGCACGTGACATATGCCATGTCCGGTGTTCCGGACATGGAGCCCCCTTCGCTCCCGTCCCCCGACCACTCCCCGGACAGCGCGGACCGGCCGGCCGCCCGCGGATCTCCGACGCGGCGCGCGGCCCCTCGTCGGTGCCGGTCGGCGGCCCGACCCCCGTCCGGAACCAGACCGGAGCCAGACCGGAACCAGGCCGAAACCAGAGCGGTGCCGATGTCCGCACGGACCGTCACGCCGGTCGGCGGAGGGGCGCCGCGCGGACCGCGGTCTTCCGCGCTCCCGCCCCGCGTTCCCCCTCCGGAGCGGTACACGGCGACCCCCGTGGCACCGTCGTCCGGCCCTTGCTTAGCGTTGTCCCCATGATCCGAACCGTAGCCGCCGCACAGCAGCCGACCGGCGGGATAGCCGGCTGGGCCACGAGCATGATGGAGACCCTCGGTGCCCCGGGGGCGGGCCTGGCCATCGCCCTGGAGAATCTCTTCCCTCCGCTGCCCAGCGAGGTGATCCTGCCGCTGGCCGGCTTCACCGCGAGCCAGGGTGACATGAACCTGTACGCCGCCGTGGTGTGGACCACGATCGGCTCCGTGGTCGGGGCGCTCGCCCTGTACTGGGTGGGCGCGCTCCTGGGCCGGGAGCGGACCCTGGCCATCGCGGCGAAGCTGCCGCTGGTGAAGGTCGAGGACATCGAGAAGACGGAGGCGTGGTTCACCCGGCACGGCACCAAGGCGGTCTTCTTCGGGCGAATGATCCCGATCTTCCGCAGCCTGATATCGGTGCCCGCGGGCGTCGAGCGGATGCCGGTGACGACCTTCCTGGTCCTCACCTCCCTGGGCAGCCTGCTGTGGAACACCGCCTTCGTGCTCGCCGGCTACTTCCTCGGGGAGAACTGGCACACCGTCTCGGACTACGTCTCGCTGTACTCCAAGGGCGTGCTGGCCGTCGTCGCCCTGGGGGTCGTGGGCTTCGTCGTCGTCCGCCTGCTGAGGCCCGGCAACGGCTCGCGACGGGCCTCCCGCCGCGACCGGAGGAGATAAGGGGATTCGCGGCGGGCCGGCGGACGCCGGGGACGGGGGCGACGGAAGCGGCGAACGGCGCGCGAGGAGGCCCGGTCACGGCGGTGGCGCCGGCGGACGGGGTGGGGCGGCCCTCGACCTGGGCCGCCCCACCCCGTCCCCGTCAGGTGCGCCCCTCCTGCTCCTGGGCCCGCTCCAGGGCGGGCCGGGCCGTCATCCACCGGGCCCGCACCACCGGGAAGCCGGCGCTCTCGTAGGCGTCGCAGACCTGATCGTCGTCGTCGACGACCACGGCGACGGTGCGGTCCCGGGCCAGGCGGTGCAGCAGTTCCGGCTTGGTGACGCGGGCGGGGCGGCGGTCGCGTCCGCCGCGCATCAGCAGCCGTCCGGTCGGCAGACCGTGCCGCTCCAGCCACCGGAGGGTGTCGCGGCGGCAGCGCTCCGGGCGTCCGGTCACGTAGACCACCTCGTGCTCCTCCGCGCTCTTCAGCGCCAGGGCCACGCCCTCGGCCAGCGGCGGGTCCTGGGACGCGGCGGCGAAGAAGGCGTCCCAGTCCCGGGGACGCCCCTCGATGTGGTGCAGACGGTGGCGGACGTCGGCGAGCGTTCCGTCCAGGTCGAACACCGCCAGGGAGCGGGGCGCCACGGGTCACCTCCTGAGGGGACGTCGGTCGGGCACGGTGCCGGGCACGGTGCGCGGCCCATGGTCGCACTCCGCTCCGCGCGCCGTCCCGGGCCTCAGTCCTCCGGGGAGCCGTGCACCCACCAGCGCAGCGCCCGGGTGGCCAGTTCGGGCGGCACCTCGTGGCCGCCGTCGAACTCCCGGTAGGTGACGTCGTACCCGGCCCGCTCCAGTTCGGGGACGATGCGGCGGCTGCACCTGGTGATCGGCAGGACCTGGTCGTCCCTGCCGTGGGCGACGAAGATCCGGGGACTCCCGTGGCGGACCATCGGCGCCATGAACCCGGGCGAGAAGGCGAGCACCGTGCGGAACAGGTCGCCGTTGGCCAGGCCCAGCGAGAGCGCGTAGGAGGCGCCGTCGGAGAAGCCCGCCACCACCACCCCGGACGGGCGCACCGGGAAGCGTCGGAAGACGTCCCGCAGCGCGGCGTCCAGCCGGGCCACGTCCGGGCCGTAGCCGCCGCGGATCACGTCCCACGTCGAGTCGGACGCCTGAGGCGCGAGCAGCAGCAGCGCGTCGGAGCCGGCCTGCGGAAGCAGCCAGTCCAGCGCCCGCTCCGCCGATCCCCCGGCGCCGTGCAGCGCCACCAGCAGCCAGTACGGTCCGCCGCCCCCCGGCTTCTCCGCGGCCGGTGGCACGCGCAGCAGCGCCTGCCCGTCGACCCGGTACGTGCCCGGCTCCCCCGCGACGGCGACCGAGGCGGAGGGCCGGGCCGTGAGCCGGCCGTGCCGCTCGTTCTCCTCGATCACCGGGTGGGGGTGGGCGCTCTCGGGTATCGGGGTCCCTTCCGTCCCGGTCATCGCTCTCCTCCTTCCGCCTCCCTGGGCCCCGCCGCGTTCCTCCGCACCGTGCGCGGGTCAGCGGGTGCGGAGCCGTCGGCCGCCGCCCAGGGCCGCGCCGGTCGGCAGCGCGGCGGTGGTCGGCCGACGCACGACGGTGCGCCGGCGTCCGTGCCGGCCGCCGTGCACCGCGCCCTCGCCGGGGATCGGCGCGTGGAGGTTGCCGTGGGTGGTCGGGCCCGGCTCCCGGCGGGAGAGGTGGGTCCGGTCGACCCGGACGGCCATCGTCTTCTCCGCCGACCCCTGAGCAGCCTTCGCCTCCATCGGCAGCTGCCGGCCCGCCGGACCGACCACGACCTCCCGGCGCGGGGAGCGGGCCAGGCCGACGACGGCACGGGCGACGCGCTCGGGGCCGTGGACCGGCGGCATGGCCACCGGCTTGCGGCCGGTGTGGTCGACCCACACGTCGAGCCGTCCGAAGCCCTTCACCGCGCGCCGGGCGGGGTTCCGGACCGCCTCGGGGTCGGCCACGTCGACGGGCACCACGAGGGTGCTCGCGCCCCGGTGCCGCTCGCAGGCGCGCGCGACCTCCTCCAGCACCTCCTCGCGGCGCGCGGCCGGCACCACCGCGCACCCCTTGCGGGCGAACGCCAGGGCGGTGGCCCGCCCGATGCCGCTCGACGCCCCGGTCACCACCACGGAACCGCGTACGCGCATCCACCGGCCTCCTCGTTCGGGCTCTCGGGTCTTCTCCGACCTCGGGTCCTCCCCGGCGTGCCGGGACTCCGGACGGGGCAGGCCCGCCGTCCGGCGGCGGAGTACCCGGGTCCGGCCCCCGCATGCCCCCGTCGCCCGGGGGTACGCACCCCGCATGGCCGAGACGAACAAGGACAAAACACCCGAAGGACCCGACGAGAACGAGAAGGTCCGGGAGTTCCGGGAGGCCGAACGGCGACGCGCGCAGGCGCGCCCGTTCGACTACCCCTACGGGGAGCGCCGCGCCAACGTGCGGGCCAGGCGCCACATCAGCCGCGAGGAGGCGGACGCCGACATGCCGCCGGGTCTGTCGGGCAGCTACGGCACCACCGGTGGTGGGCAGCCCGCCGGTCCGGCCCGTACCCGGCCGGGCAGGTCGGTCGTGGGCGAGGACCCCGCGGGCATCGTCGACGAGGGCGACGCCTCCGAGGAAGAGGACGGGGACACCCACCGGTAGGGACGTCCGTCCGGAGAACCGGCGGGAGCGGCCGGGCTCCGGCCCCGCCCGCCGGCGGCCGTGGAGATCTCCTTCCCAAGCTCCCCGGCGCCCGGCACGAGAGCGTCGTGCGCGCGGCCCTGGACGAGGCGGCGGCCCGCCGGGCGGCCGTCCCCGAGGACGGGACGCTGCTCCGGCGGTGGTGGATCCCGGGGGTGGGTCCGGCCGTTTCGGCCCGGGGGACCCGGGCACGAGCGCCGCACGGACTCCCCTCGCCGATCCGTGATCGACAGCACCCCTCCCTGCTCGCGCAGGGGTACGCGTGGTTGCCCGACCGCATGCGGCGCGCCGCGGGCCCCTTCGTCCGCGCCCGGCTGCTGGGCCGGCACGCGGTGGCCCTGCGCGGCCCCGAGGCGGTGCGGTTCCTCTACGACGAGCGCCACGTGCGCCGGCACGGCGCCCTGCCGGAGCCGGTGAAGAGCACCCTGTTCGGACACGGCTCGGTGCACGCCCTCGACGGCCAGGCGCACCGGGTGCGCAAGGCGATGTTCCTGTCCCTGCTCACCGACCCCGACCGCGTCGCCGCGCTGACCGACCGCACCGTCGAGGCGTGGGACGAGGCGGTGGCGCGGTGGGCGGAGCGACCGAGCGTGGTGCTGTTCGACGAGGCGAGCCGGGTGATCGCCCAGGGGGTCTGCCGATGGGCCGGGGTGCCCCTGGACGACGCCGAGGTGGGGCCGGTGGCCCGTGACCTGGTGGCCATGGTCGACGGTTTCGCCACCCTGGGCCCGCGCCACTGGCGCGCCCGGGCGGCGCGCGGACGCCGGGAGGCGTGGCTGACCCGGCTGGTGGAGGGGGTGCGCGACGGTTCGGCGAGCGTGCCGGCGGACTCGGTGGTGGCGGTGGTGGCGCTCCACCGCGACGTCGACGGCGAGGTGCCGGCACCGCGCACGGCCGCCGTCGAACTCCTCAACGTCCTGCGCCCCACCACCGCCGTCTGCTGGTTCGTCGCCTTCGCCGCGCACGCGCTGCACCGGTGGCCCGAGAACCGGGCGCGACTGCGGGAGGACGCGGACGGCGCGTACGCGGAGGCGTTCGTCCACGAGGTCCGCCGTTTCTACCCGTTCGCGCCGTTCATCGGGGGCCGGACGGTCGCCGACCTGACGTGGCGGGGCGAGCCGATCCCGCCCGGCGCGCTCGTTCTGCTCGACCTGTACGGGCAGAACCACGACGCCGAACTGTGGAAGGAGCCGTACGCCTTCGACCCGCGGCGCTTCCTCGGCCGGACGGTGGGCCGGGACGAGCTGGTGCCGCAGGGCGGCGGCGACCCGGCCCTCAACCACCGCTGCCCGGGCGAGGACATCACCGTGTCGCTGCTGAAGGCCCTCTCCGCGCGGCCGGCCGGTCTGGAGTACGAGGTGCCCGAGCAGGACCTGTCCATCCCGCTGCGCCGCATCCCGGCCCGGCCCCGCAGCGGTGTCGTCCTCACCGGCGTGCGGCCCCCGTCCGCCGGCTGAGCGCCCGCCGGACGCCCTCCCCACGCCCCGCCGTCCGGGGCCGGACCTCACGCCCCGTCGTCCGGCCGGACGTCGAAGCCGCCGCGGCCGTCGACGCGCACCTGCCACACCGCGTCGAAGCCGTCCGAACGGCGCGGCCTGCGCAGCCGCCGCAGCGTGTCGAAGAAGCCCACGTCGGGCACCCGCCCCCGGCCCTGGCGGGCGGCGTTGCGCGCGTGGGCGCCCGGGACGTCCGGCGGGAACCAATACGCCACCACCCGCGCCCCGTGCGCGCGTCCCGCGTCGATCAGCGGCGCCCACTCCACCGGCGAGGGGTTGGTGTTGTCCACGACCACCGACCGCCCCCGCTCCAGCGCCTCCTCCACCAGGCGCATCTGCCGCCGCTGCTTGTGGCGGGCGGAGCGGGGGAAGAGGTCCTTGCTCACCACGGTGTGGGTCCCGGGGAACCTCCGAGCGCGGAACGTGGACTTCCCCGATCCCTGGAGCCCCACCAGCACGGCCAGTTCCGGTACGGCCGGCCCCGGCGCGGCCGGCCCCGGCGGCGTGCCCACCGGAACGTCGGCGGCGTCGGCGTCGGCCGGCGGCGTCACGGGACCCTCAGCCCTCGGCCTTCTGCTGCGTCAGGCTCCAGGCGTACTGCAGCCAGTCGGAGACGGCCACCGCGCTCAGGCACGAGGTGACCAGGCGGGTGGCGCGCGGGGCGGTGGCGTGGCCCATGGTGAGCCCGCTCGCGATCCACATCGCGATGCAGAAGGGGCAGGCCAGCAGCTCCCCCACCGACTTGTGCAGGCCATGGCCGCGGGGCACGTCCATGACCTCGGCGCCGCCGATGGTGCCGGTGCGCCGGGTGAAGGGGGCGCGCAGGAAGCTGGTGACCTTGTCCTTGGTGATCAACCGGGAGCTGCGGTAGGTGGCCACTCCCATCAGGAGCAGGTCGAGGGGCGGGATCCGCTCGGGCAGTTGCCGTCCCGACGCCCTCATCCGCCAGGCGAACAGCCCGACACCTGTCGCGTAGACGCCCGCCAGCGTGGCCAGGCCGCGGAGCGAGACCTCTCCGCCCTCGGAGTACTCGTCCGCGCCGGTGGCCCGGCCAACGGTCTCGGCGGCCTGGTCCATCGCACCGCTCATCGGTGTTTCTCCTCGTCGTGGATGGTCGTGGATGTTCCAAATGTCGTGCGCGTCGCCGCGTGTCGTGGGCGGGGGCGCCGCCGTTCGCCGGGGCCGGACGGGGAACGGACCCCGGGCCCCGGCGCTCAGGGCCTGGGGTTCGTGCGCCGCCACCGGGGCCGCGCGTCGGGCCCCCGCCGCCCCGCCACCGAGGCGCACCGCGGGCAGACACGTTGCACGCGGTCGGCCGCGCCGCCCGACTCCGGGAGGACGTCGGCCCACGTCACATGGGGGAAGCGGCCGAGTCGGGAGCGGCTGAGGGACAGCCCGCACACGGTCTGGTTCATGCCCTGCTCCCACGCGTGCACCTCGCCGGCGGGCAGTCGGACGTTGTCGTCCTCGTCGGTCCACCGACCCGACGCCGCGACCGCGTAGCGCTTCTGTACTGGCACGGATGACGGGGTTCCCCCTGTGCCGGCGTCCACACCCCCTCTCGCGGTCTCCGTGGCGCCCGCCACACGGGTCGCGGGGCGTCGCGGGGCGATTATTTGGCACGATCCGCGCACTCCTGAACGGCCTTCCGGAGCGCTCCGTATGAACGAGGAGCCCCTCCCCATCCGGAAAGCCGATGCTCCGGAGCGACACAGAGGAGTGCTGAGGAGTTCCATGAAACAGAAAGCGCACAAACGCTCTCCCGTGGTGAACAGAGCGGTCGCCGCGGCGACGGCCCTCCTGCTGGGAGCCGGCGGAATGGTCGCCGCGAACGTCTACGCCAGCGCCGGCACCTCGCAGCAGGGCGGGGTTCCGCAGGAGCGGACGGATCGGCGGGTCCAGAGCGCCCGGAGCACCCTGACCGTCGACTGTCCGGAGGTCGTGGACCGGCTCACCAGAGTGCCCCGCAAGGCGCGCCGGGAGGTGGACCGCAACCTGGCGCTCCTGGACACCCAGGTCGTCCAGGCGTACCAGCGTCTGGCCCGGTCCCGGACGCAGGCGGCGAACGATCCGGCGTTCGTCCGGAACGCGATCCTCGGCCCCTTGGAGGACAAGAGGCGCGCGACGATCGGGCGGATCGTGACCGTGCTCGACCGGTTCACCGCGCGGCCCACCGGCCTGGACGCGCTGGCGCGGTGCGCGGTGCGCGGCGGCGGAGGGCCCCGGCCACAGGACGGGGAGCGGACCCCGGCCCCCGGACAGGACGGGGGCCGGGACCAGGGCGGAGGCCGGGACCAGGGCGGCGATCCGGGACAGGGGCGGAACGGGAACGGCCCGTCCCCCGACGACTTCGTCGACATC
Source organism: Streptomyces macrosporus (assembly GCF_039533145.1). Lineage (NCBI taxonomy): Bacteria > Bacillati > Actinomycetota > Actinomycetes > Kitasatosporales > Streptomycetaceae > Streptomyces > Streptomyces macrosporus. Next base: position 122,603 of record NZ_BAAASZ010000023.1, on the reverse strand, counting down.
CGGAAGGTGCGGCCGAACTTCTCCGAACCGGAGAACGGGGAGGACGGTTCCACCGGCACCTTCACCACCGACTGCGGGCGCAACGAGAACGGCAAGTTCAACTCCGACAACGTCATCGCCGCCCCCGGCGTCTCCAACGGCGCGCACCACATGCACGACTACGTCGGCAACCAGGACACCAACGCCTTCTCCACCAACGAGTCCCTCGCCGCCGCCGAGACCACCTGCGCGAACCCCGAGGACCTCTCCACCCACTACTGGCCCGTCGTCCGGCTGCGCAACGGCGTCCAAGAGCAGGACGCGAACGTCCCCGGCGGCGGCATCGAGGGCAACGTGGGCGAGATCCAGACGCCCGCCTCCGTCACCCTCACCTTCCGCGGCAACCCCGACGCGCCGGTGACGGCCATGCCCCGCTTCCTGCGCATCATCACCGGCGACGCCAAGTCCTTCACCAACGGGGACGCCAACGCCAACGCCTCCTGGTCGTGTACCGGCTTCGAGGACCGTCAACTGCGCGACAAGTACCCCCTGTGTCCCCGCGGCAGCCAACTGGTGCGCACCTTCCGCTTCCAGAACTGCTGGGACGGGCGGAACACCGACAGCGCCAACCACCGCACCCACGTCGCCTTCGCGAACGAGGACGGCGGTTGCCCCGACGGCTTCACCCCCATCCCCCAACTCGTCCAGCGCATCACCTACGACCTGCCCCGGGGCGTCACCTTCGCCGTCGACTCCTTCCCCGAGCAGCTCCACAAACCGATCACCGACCACAGCGACTTCGTCAACGTGATGTCCGACGACCTCATGAACGAGGTCGTCACCTGCGTCAACGAAGGCCGGAACTGCGAGTGAGCCGCTGAGGAGGCCCTCGCTTCCGGCACCGGGTCCGCTGCGCGGCCGGCCTCAGCCGTGTCCCCGGTGTCCCCCGTGGCCGGCTCCTTCGGAGCCCGGGCCACCGTCGCCCCCCACGTCCCCGGTGTGCGACGCCCCGGACTCCAGGGCACCGCCGAGCCGGCCGCGCAGCTTCTCCAGCACCTCGGGCTCCCCCACGGCGACCCACTTCCCGCCGACGAGGTAGGTGCCGCCGTAGGGTTTGGCCTCGGCCAGCCAGTCGCGCCGGCCCTCGGCGGTGGCGAACGTCGCGAGGACGTACCGGCCGTCCTCCGTCGTGCACATCCCCTGCCGCAGTTCCGCGGCGTCCGTCTGCACGACGACCTCGCACCGCGTCCGCGCGGCGAGTTCCTCCAGAGTGCCCGTGGCGGTCCTCGGCGCCTTGCCGCCGTTCCGGGCCCCCTCGCCGGGGGCGTCACCGCCGTCTCCGCCGCAGCCCGCGACGAGTGCGAACGAACCGATCAACGCGGCGATCCGCACCGCGGCGCGTACCGTGTGACGCATCGGCGCCCCTTCCGAGTGGGAGACACGTGTCACCCCCCGGTACGCACGGCGCCGGTCACCGTCTCATCGGTGGCCGTCACGCCGGCGGCCGTCTCACGCGGGGTCCCGCCCCGGCTCCTCGCGCCGGTGGAGCTTGCCGCCCGCACGGAACTCGTGGATGGCGTGCCCCTGCTCGCCGGCGATCTGCATCACCTGCTCCCAGCTCAGCGCCCGCACCCCCATGGCGAACAGCGGTCCGGTCTCCCGGTCGCCGACCAACCGGGTCAGCATCTCCACCGCCCGCTCGCTGAGGGCGCCCTCGCCCTCCGGCACCGCCCTGCCACAGACGCCGGTCACCCGTCCCGCCACGAGGTCGACGTCCCCGATCTCCAGCGAGAGCAGGTCCAGGACCCGCAACTCGCCCTCCCACAGCAGCAGCCACAGCGTCCGGTGGGCCATGTCGATGGAGTCGTCGGCGAGCAGTTCCTCGAGCCGTTCCGCGGTGATGCGTTCGTCCGTGAGCGTCATGGCCCGGCAGTATTCCGTCCGGACGCGGCGGAAGATAGAGGTAGGAGCAATCCTTCAGGTAAACGAATCCCCGCGCCGCCGTCCGCCTCGTTCGCGGCGGGCACGGTGGCGCGGGGCCGTCTGCGTCAACTGCCGTATCAGCAGGTCAGGTTGTCACCCGGGGTGGTGCCGAGGATCTGGACGAACCGCTTGTAGTTGTCGACCCGGCTCTGCACCTGGGCGGGGTTCCGCCCGCCGCACTCCAGGGAGCCGTTGATGCTGCGGATGGTCTCGCCGAAGCCGCGCCCGTTCACCATCGCGTTGTGCGGGGTCATCGTGCCCGGGCCGCTCTGGGTGTTCCAGTACCACAGGGCGGTCTTCCACGCGACCGCGGCGTCCCGCTCCACCAGGTACGGGTTGCGCAGCAGGTCGATGCCCAGGGCGTCGCCCGCGGCCTTGTAGTTGAAGTTCCAGCTCAGCTGGATCGGACCGCGACCGTAGTAGGCGGCCTGGCCGGCGGGGCAGCCGTAGGGCTGGCTGCTGTCGCAGTAGTGGGGGTAGTTGGCGGTGTTCTGCTCCACGATGTGGACCAGGCCGCCGGTCTCGTGGCCGACGTTGGCGAGGAAGGCGGCGGCCTCCCGCTTCTTCACCGTGTCGTCGCCGGTGTTGGCGAACGCGGGGTAGGCGCTCAGCGCGGCCTTCAGGCCCTGGTAGGTGTAGAAGGAGTTCCGGTTCGGGAACATCTGGTTGAACTGCGCCTCGCTGACCACGAAGCCCGAGGGGTCGGGGTTCGTGGGCGGGGTCGTGCCGCCGCCGCAGGTGCCCTGGTCCTTCCAGACGCCGGAGTTGCCGGGGGGCGCCTCGTTCTGGGTCCACCACTGGGCGGTCCAGTTGCGGCCGTTGTGGGAGACGGTGTCGCCGTTCCAGTAGACCGCCGAGGAGTTCCACGGAGTCGCGCACTCGGCCGCGGAGGCGGTGTTCGCCGGTATGACGACCGCCAGGGCGCCCGCGAACGTGGCCGCGGCGACGCCCGCCATGACGCGTAGTCGTTGCACCTGAACGTCCCTTCGGATGTGGGGGGTTGGACGGGGATACTCAAGCGTCTTTGGTATGGACCAGTCAAGGTACAGACCAAGACGGGGCACATCGGGCGGCCGTCCGCCGGAGCCCGGACGGACGGACGGTGCGGCACCGGCCCCGCGACACGCGAAGGGATCTCTCCTCCCTCGGGTCCTCCTCGGACCGGTCCCGTGCGCGAGGAGGTCGAATCCGGGCGGAGGAAACCCGCCCGATCCCCGCGGCAAACCGAGGAGAGGAAAATACGAGAAGATTCCCGGCGTCAAGATTCCCTTACGGTGTTCTTTTCCTTCTCTCCGGTTGACGACCCGTCGCTTCGCAGGTCACTGGTGTCCCAGGCGGCTCGTGCGCACCGGATTCCGGGGCCGGGAAGGGGCAATCACGGTATGAGGTGAACGTCGTTCACCGATATCGTATGGCTTACGGCTTCACCCGAATGCCGGTAGTCCGGTCGCGACGCGCCTTCGTTGTTGTGGACGTGACTTCACCAGATCCGCTTTCCACATCCGCGCCCCGTCGCTCCCGGTGGGGCTGCCGTGAATGACCAGGGTCAGTACTTCGATCCGTACGGCGTGCCGGGGGTCGGGGACCCCGGCGGGTACCGGACCACCGCCCACCCCGAGTTCGACCAGGGGCCCGCCCCCGACCAGAGGGCCCCCGCCTCGCCGGAGGTGGACCTCCTCGATCCGTCCTGGGACTTCGAGGCCGAACTGGCGCAACTGCTGCGCGACTCCGGTCAGGCCCAGCCCCCGTCCCAGTCCCGGGCCGAGGCGCCCGCGGGCCCGGAGGAGGGCGTGGACCAGGCCACCCGGGTGCTGCGCCGTCTCGACGGGAACGGGGAACCCGTCGAGACGGAAGGGGACTTCGAGGCGCCGCCGACACGCTCCGCGTCGCGCGCGCAGGCCGACCGTCGCCACCGCCGTCGCCGCCGGACCCCCCGCCCCGAACTGTCGTGGCTGCACGTGTTCAGCTTCGCCGTCGCGGCGCTGACGGCCTGCCTCGTGGCGATGGTCAGCGTGCTCGGGGGGATGGTCTCCTACGATCCCCTGCGCCACCTGGCCGGTCTGAGCGTGCCGGCCGATCTCGCGCGGTGGTGGCCCCTGCTGGTCTACGGACCCTGGCTGGCCGCCTCGCTGTCGATCCTGCGCGCCACCGTCCTGCGGCGGCGCGTGCGGCACTCCTGGGCCGTGGTGGTCCTCTTCTCGACCGTCGCGGTGGTCCTGTGCGTCGCCCATGCGCCCAGGACCCTGCCCGGGGTGGCGGTCGCCGGGCTCCCCCCGATCACCGCCCTGGCCTGCTTCCACCAGCTCGTGGGGCAGATCACCCTCACCCAGCCCCGGCACGCCCTCCCCCGCCGGCCCGGGCAGTCCGCCCCGCCGGCACAGCAGCAGCGCGGCCCCCTGTCGCGCCGGCGCACCACGCGGCACGGGAACGGCCACGGCTGACCGCGGACCGCGCGGCGCCGGACACGACGGACCCGGCCGGGCGACCCACATGG